>JANYAU010000061.1 GCA_025361165.1 Betaproteobacteria bacterium
TGAGCTGCGTGTTGCCGCCCACCTTCAGCAAACCGGCTCCAGAACCCGTCGCGGGGCGATCCACGCTCGCCTGCGCGCCCGACCTGATATTGGCGGCACAAGACCATGTGACGATCGCGGACGGTAGCGTGATCGCCGCCAGCGGCAATGCGGGCAGCGATCAAGCCGTGCTGCATCTGGATGGCTGCGGCGCGCTGTTGCGGGTCACGAACGGCGCGCAGGCGAGCGTGGATCGCCCCGCGACGGGTTCTGGAGCCGGTTTGCTGAAGGTGGGCGGCAACACGCAGCTCACCGGCAAATCTCTGATTTTCGATGCGACCGGCGATACGGTGATAGATACGACGGCCAAGCTTGCCGCGCAGGCGGTGAGTTTGTCTTCCTCGAAAGTTGCTTTGGGTGATTCGCCGGGCGGCGTTGGCGGGCTCAACCTGACCACGGCCTTGCTGCGGCAAGTGGGAAGCGCGGCCGATCTGACACTGCATAGCTATGGCACGCTCGATATTTACCGGAATGCCCATTTTGATCTGACGCAGCGCACCGATAGCCTAGGCAATCCTATATTTTCTTCGCTCACGCTGGATACCGGCGCGATCGTCAGCCATCTCGCTACCGGACAGAGCGAGGAATTGATCGCGCATCGGATCACCTTGCGCAACAGCGGCGCCGCGGTAGCCGCGAGCGGCAGCAATGCGGGCGAATTCACCTTGACCGCGAAGCGTCTTGATTTGCCCGCGAGCGCGGCGGCGCAAAATAGCGGCACCTTGGCACTGCAAGGCGGCGCACAATTGGTCGCCGGCTTCAGCCGGGTCAATCTGAATGCTGGGACGCAAATCGCGGCCAGCGGCAATGGCTCCTTGACGCTAGCTCAAACCGCAAGCGGTGTGCTGACGCTGCGCAGCCCGCGCGTGACGGCGCTCGATAAAGCGCGGTACACCATCGATGCCGGCGCTGGTGCGGTCAATATCTTGCCCCTCGCTTTGGCCCTTGCACTGCCGGACACATCGAGCCTGGGCGCGCAACTGGCGATCCGCGGCGCTTCGGTCGCGCAGCTCGGCACGGTCTCCTTGCACGGGGGCGGCTTGATACTCGATGCGACGCACGGCGATGTAGTGTTGGGCAGCGATAGCCCTGGCGCACCCGCTTCCTTGACCGACGTCAGCGGCTGGACGGAACACTTTGCCGATCAGACGCGCTATTACCCCGGCGGCACGGTCACGCTGCAAGCCGAGCAAGGCAAGGTCTTTGTCAAATCAAACGCGACGGTGGATGTGAGCGGCGCCCGAGACAGCCTGGGCAATGCGGCGGGCGATGCCGGGCAACTGCGAATATCGGCACCCACGCAGACCGCGCAGATCAACGGCACGCTGCGCGGCGCGGGTGGCGCAAGCGCGCGCGGCGGCGATTTCCAGCTCGATGTCGGCACACTGAGCGGCGCGGAGACACTGGCGCAGAAGCTGCTGGACGGCGGCTTCAACGATTCGATTCAATGGCGCGCGCGCAATGGCGATATCACGCTGGCGCAATATCGCCCGGCGGCGGACGGTACCCCGCACGCGGTCGCGCTCAAGGCGGCGAACATCGGCCTGGAAGCGGATGCGGGTAGCGTGAATGTGGCCGCGCGATTGGATGCCTCGGGCGCGAAGGGCGGCCACATCGCGCTGTCCGCGCAACAAGATATCAAGATCGCGTCCGGCGCCGTACTCGATGTGAGCGCGAGCGGCGCCGGCAACGCGGGCGGAACCGTCGATCTGCAATCCACCAGCGGCTTCATTACATTGCAATCGGGATCGACGTTCAATGCCGGGGGTGCAGCGGGCAATGGCAACGTTCGCTTACGCGCCTTGCGTAGTGCCAGCGACGTTCAAATAAACGATCTCTCAGCGACGTTTACTAATGTGAACAGCGTGCTTTTGGAGGCATACAACAAGACGTATTCGTCATCGGGCACGATTAGCGCTGCGGACTTTGACCCCTGGTACAGAGATGCGCAAAGCTTTATGGCCAACACGTCGGCGATTCTAGGGCGGCTTGGCGTGACAGGTGACAGCCGCATTCAACTCACTCCGGGTATCGAAGTGCAATCCAAATCCAGCGGCGGCGATATGACGCTGAACGGTGACGTATCACTCGCCGCGTGGCGCTTTGACCCGGCCGGTGGCACCGTGCCACCGGAACAGTTGGTAAAAGGCCAGAACGCGGCCGGCCAAAACCTAGTGGCGGGCGTGCTCACCTTGCGTACGGCGGGCAATCTCAATTTGAACGGCAGCCTGAGCGATGGCTTCAGTACGGCCAGCACGAGCAGCGCCATGCAGGGAATCGAAAGCTGGTCTTATCGCCTGGCCGCCGGTGCGGATTTCACACGCGCTAACCTTGACGCGGTTCAATCCGGCGTTGGCGATGTGGTGCTAGCATCGAACAAATTGGTGCGCACCGGCACCGGATTCATCGATATTTCGGCGGGCCGCGATGTGATTTTGCAGAACGAGGCTTCCGTGATTTACACCGCCGGCCATGCGACACCGCGCCTGCCGGATTATCCGCGGCTTAGCGCTATCTTCAGAAACGCCAATTTTCCGACTGGGGGGGGCGATATCGTAATTCAAGCCGGGCGTGATATCGCCGCCGCGCCCGAGAGCCAGTTGTTTACCCCGTGGCTGTACCGTGTCGGCGCGCTCAATCCAAACGGCACCATCAACACTGCTACGCGTCCGACTTGGTGGACCAGTTTCGCGGATTTCAAACAGGGCATCGGCGCCTTGGGCGGCGGTAATATCACGGCGGCGGCAGGGCGCGATATTAATAACCTAGGCGCTGTGGTGCCAACCAATGGCCGCCTCGCCGGCGCGGCGAATTCAGTTCCCGATCCGGCCCGTTTGCTAGTGCAGGGCGGCGGCGATCTGCTGATCACGGCGGGACGCGATATTAATTCCGGCTTGTTTTACGTAGCGAAGGGCACGGGGACGGTGCGCGCCGGAGGCAGCCTCGGGTCGGCGCGCCAAGGCATCAGTCAGAATGTCTACACTGTCCTCGGACTCGGCGCGGGCAGCTTCAACATTACGGCGAACGGCGATTTGAATCTCGAAACCGTGGTTAACCCGACTCTGCTGCCCCAGGATTCCAGTACTACAACTGCGTCGGTGTTTAGCACCTATGGCACCGACAGCGCGGTGAATCTACGCTCATTAAACGGCAACGTGATTTTCGCCAACCACCTGGTGCCGAAAATCAGTAATGCTTTTTCCAGCATTCCCAATTCAACCCCCGACAAACTCTTCCAATTCTATCCCGGCCGTCTGGAAGCAGCAGCATTGCAGGGAGATATCCAGTTGGGCGGCCCCATCGTATTGATGCCGACGGCATCAGGTAATCTCGATTTCTTCGCCGCGGGCTCGATTTTGTTGCAGAGCACGGTCGCATTGTCGGGCGCTAACCCCGGTTTGCTGCCGACGCCTTTGAATCCAGCCCGCAGTATTGCCGTATCAGAAATAAATCAAATTGCATCGCCGGGATTCAGTGAGGCCACCGATTTACCCGGCACGCCAGTGCAACAGAGCAACGATGCAACCATAGCTTATATCGTGGCGCGCAATGGGGATATCGTAGGCGATGGCGGCCTATCGGTTATTCTGGCTAAGCCCGCCTGGGTAGAGGCAGGGCGCGATGTCAAAGACATCTTCCTGTATGTGGAGAACCATGACGCGAATACGGTTAGCACGGTGCGCGCCGGGCGCGATATCGTGTACACGAATAAACTCGATCCCGTTTATGGCACGGTCCTAAGCAACTCGCAGCGGCTTGCGGTCAGCGGCCCTGGCCGCTTCGAAGTGCTGGCTGGGCGCAATATCGATCTGGGCGGCTCGAATGGCATCCTCAGCCGCGGTAATTTGGATGTTGCCAATTTACCCGCGGCAGGCGCCGATCTGTTCGTCATGGCCGGCCTTGGCCAAGACGCGAATGGGCGGGCGCGCTTGCCGGATTACCAGACTTTCGCCAGCCACTACTTCGATGGCTCCGCCACCGGCCGGCAGGCGTTGCAGGATTTCTTCGCCAACGTCGAGCGTCAGTTGCGTTTGAACCAGGCGCTAAGTGAGGCGGATGTGCAGCAACAGCTCGCCGATTACCGCGGGAATTTCGACGGCATGGCGCTATCGGAAAAAGCCTTGCTGGTATTTTTCAGCGAACTCCGGCAAGGTGGGGTGCAAGGCAGCGCGGGCCATTACCAACGCGGTTATCAAGCGATCGCCAGCTTATTTCCCGCTCAGGATTATCAGGGCAACATCAATCTCTTCAACAGCCAAATCAAAACCGAGTCCGAAGGCGATATCAATCTCCTCGCGCCGGGCGGCCTGATCAACGTCGGGCAGGCCAAACCGGGAAATACCAAGAGCCCATCGGATCAAGGCATTTTCACCGCGAGCGGCGGCGTGATCCGTTCCTTCTCCAAGGGCGATTTTCTGGTGAATCAATCACGCGTATTCACCCTGCAAGGCGACGATCTCTTGCTGTGGTCCACCACGGGCAATATCGACGCGGGCAAGGGTTCCAAAACGGCATCCGCGACGCCGCCGCCACGCTTGATTTTCAAAGATACCGGAATGGTGCTGGATACGACGAGCATTGTATCGGGCAGCGGCATTGGCCAGTTGCTGGCCAGTACAGGTTACAAGGCCGGAGAAGTGGATCTGATCGCGCCCGCAGGAGACGTTAATGCCGGCGAGGCGGGAATTCGCGTGGCCGGCGATTTGTTGATTGCCGCCCAGCACGTGATCGGCTCGGACAATATTCAAGTCGGCGGTGTGTCGGTTGGCGTGCCGGCCGCGCAAGGCACCTCGCTTACCGGCTTAAGCGGAAGCGGGCCGGGTGCCGGGCGGCCGGAAGATGCGACCAAGGGGCTGGACCCGAATAAGAATGAGGAAGCACTGAAGCGCATGAAGCAAGCCTTATCCGGCCTCCAGGCTTCCTTTATCAGCGTGGACGTGGTGGGCTTTGGCCCCACCGGGCAATCCAGTGGATTAAGCGAGGAAGAGAAATGTAAGGGGTTAACCGGAGGGGAGAAATGCAAGTCGCGCTGAGCGCGGCCCCGCATAAGTCCGAGTGCTATCCCCATTCACTTTCCTGTAACACGGATACGAAACAATAGAACACTTTTGAGAGCACCGGCAATGAGAAAAATACTGCTCGCCCTTTTCCTGGTTTTGATGACACCGCAGTTGGCGCACGCGTGGTGGAACGGCGACTGGACGGCACGGAAAAAAATTACGCTTGATACCACTGCCAGCGGCTTGCCGCTGCAACAGGAGGCCGCTTCGCCGCTGGTGTTGCTGCGGCTGCACACGGGTAACTTTGATTTCGATACCGCCAAGATCGATGGCGGCGATTTGCGCTTCCTAGATGAAGACGATAAAACGCCGCTGAAATATCACATCGAGAAATTCGATGCCGCGGCGCAGATCGCGCTGGTGTGGGTGCAATTGCCCAAGCTTCAGCCCGGCGCCAAACATCACCTCTGGCTGTATTACGGCAACGACAGCGCCAATCCCGGCGACGACGCCAAGGGTAGCTTCGACGCGAATCAGATCGCCGTGTTGAATTTCGCCGAGGCGCAAGGTGCGCCCAAGGATGCGACGGCGTATGGCAACAATGCCACGCAATTCGATGGCGGCCATGCCGCGGGCGGCATGATCGGTGCGGACGTGTCGTTCGACGGCAAGCAGTCGCTGCTTATTCCGGCTTCTCCGTCGATGAAAATCAGCGCGGCGAATGGTGCGACGATTTCATTTTGGGTAAAGCCTACGGCCGAGCAAACCACTGCACCGATAGTCACCTTGCGCGAGGGCAAGGCGGCGATTGTGGTCGGCATCGACGGCAGCCAAGCGTATGCCAAGGTCGAGGGCGGCGCCGCGCCGGGCGAAACGGCGCGCGCGGGTAATCTCGCCGCCGGGAGCTGGCACCATGTGGCGCTTACCGTGGACAAGGAGCTGATTCTCTATGTCGATGGACAGGCGGTAGCGAATGCGCCGGCGGCAAGCCCCGACCTGCAAGGAGAGCTGACGCTGGGGCGCGATTTCCAGGGAGAAGTGGACGAGCTTGAGGTCTCCAATGTGGCGCGTTCCGCCGCCAGCATTTACCTGGCGGCTATGAGCCAAGGGCCGGAGACGAAGCTCGTGACGCTGGGCGAGGAAGAATCGAAAGATAGTGGTGGAGGCACGTCCTACTTCGGCGTGATCTTGAAAAGCGTCACGCTGGACGGTTGGGTGGTGATTGCATTCTTGATGGTGATGGCGGTGATTAGCTGGATGGTGATGGTCACGAAAGCGTTGATCATCAACAAAACTTTCAAGGGCAACCAGGAATTTCTGGAGGCTTTTCATAAACTCAAAGTCGCTGAGACCGCGAAGCTCGATACGGACGATACGGCGGACGATGCGGATATCCAAGATTCGGCTCTGATGCTGGCGCTGTTCGGCCGGCACGATCATTTTCAAAACGCTTCGCTCTATCACCTCTACCATGCCGGTGTGCAAGAGGTGAAGCATCGCTTCGCCATTGCAAATGGCAGCAAGGTGCTCTCGCCGCAAGCGATCAACGCGATCAAGGCGGCGCTCGATGGCAAGCTGGTGCGCGAAAACCAGAAGCTCAACAACTTGATGGTGCTGTTGACCATTGCGATTTCCGGCGGCCCATTTCTCGGCCTGCTCGGCACGGTGGTGGGGGTGATGATCACCTTCGCCGCGATTGCCGCCACTGGTGATGTGAACGTCGCCGCCATCGCGCCCGGTATCGCGGCGGCGCTGGTGGCCACCGTCGCCGGCCTGGTGGTCGCGATTCCGGCACTATTTGGTTACAACTACTTGGGTAGCCGCATCAAAAATATTAACGCCGATATGCACGTGTTCGTGGACGAGTTGATCGGCCGCTTCGCCGAAGCGTACGCCTGATAGGAGCCTGCCACGATGGAACTACGCGAGGATAACGAGCCGTACGACGACATCAATATCACGCCGATGTTGGATTTGGCGTATGTACTGCTGGTGATTTTCATCATCATGACCACCGCTTCGGTACAGGGCATTAAAGTCAATCTGCCGAAAGCGAGTGCGACCCCCAATCTGGCAAAACCTAAAACCAAGGCTGTCACCATCGACGCCAACGGGCAGGTGTATCTCGATACTTATCCGGTGACGATGGCGGAATTGGAATCGCGCTTGCGTTCGTTCAGGGCGATCACGCCGGATTTGCCGGTGGTGATCAAGGGCGACAGCAAGATCGCGTACGAAAAAGTGATTGAGGTGATGGATTTATGCGGGCGGCTGGACATCACGCAGCTCGGTCTAGTGACGGCGAAGGCGGCGAAGTAAGGCGATGAGCAAGAAGGACTGGCGCGCGAGGTTGCCGACGCTGATAGGCGCGGGCGTGATGCTGTTGTTCGTGGCGGGCTTGATCTACATGATCAAGGGCTTCATCGATGGCGCGGAGAAGCCGTCGAAGAACAAAGTGCAACAGATCTCGCTGGTGAGACCGCCTCCACCCAAGCCACCGGAGGAAAAACCGCCGGAAGAAAAACTACCGGAGCCCGAAAAGCTGGAGATTCCGCGGGAGCAGCCCATACCGCAAGCGAACAATGAGCCTCCGCCGGATCAGCCCCTGGGATCGGATCTGGGGCCGGGCAAAGACGGATTTGGCTTGCCTCCGGGGAGTGGAGGTAGCCATATCGGCGGCGGTGGCGGCAGCCACGCCCGCTGGTATGCGGGCTTGCTCGGCAACCGCATTGAACAAGCGCTCAATCGCGATACGAAGCTGCTGAATGAATTGAAGGCTAAACACATCATGGTGCGCATCTGGATCGGAAATACCGGACGCGTAGAACGCGTGGAATGGGATAAGGGGACTGTTCCTGCCAGCGCCGAGCAGACCTTGCGGGAGCAATTGCTGGCATTGACGGTACAAGAATCGCCCGATGGCATCGAGCAGCCGATTTGGTACCGCTTCCGGCCGCGCGGCTAATCAAATCAAAAATGAAAAAATACCGATTACGAATCGCAAGGGGATAGAGATGAATCGACATACGTGTGCGACGTTTGCGCTACTGACAACATTGGCCTTGGCCGGGTCGGCGTGGGGGGATGAGCGGGAAGATTTGGAAGTCGTGCGCCAGACCACGGTTAATTTGATCCAGGCGCTGGTGGAGAAGGGCGTGCTGACCCAAGACGCCGCGCAGGCGATGATCAAGCAAGCCGAAGATGCCGCACGCAAGAAAGTAGCCGCGGCTCAAGCCGCGCAAGATAAGGATAAGGTGGTGCGCGTGCCCTACGTGCCGGAGATGGTGAAACGCGAGATTCGCGACCAAATTAAGCAGGAAGTTTTGGCGCAGGCCAAAACCGAGCGCTGGGGCGATGTAAACGCCGTGCCGGAGTGGGTGGATAGGATGCATTGGGAGGGAGATTTGCGGATGCGCTATCAGCGGGATAGCTATGCCAAGAACAATGCGCCTCCCACGTTTGTTGATCAATGGTACGGTCAGGCAATCGGGACCACTGGCAATACAACGGATAGCCGCGAACGCTGGCGTCTACGGGCGCGCTTGGGATTGAGCGCGAAGATTTCCGACATGGTGTCCGGCACCATCCGGCTGGCCACGGGCAGCGATAATACTCCGCTTTCCACTAATCAGACTTTGGGAAATACCGCCGATAAGTATTCGATCTGGGTAGATGAAGCCTATCTGAAGCTGGACCCGGCCAAGTGGTTCACGGTCTCGGGGGGACGCATTCCCAATCCTTGGTTCAGCACTAATCTGGTGTGGCATAACGATCTCACTTTCGAAGGCGTGGCAGCGAAGACGACCTATCACTTCGATGATCGGCGCTCGGCGTATTTCACCGCGGGCGTATTTCCGCTTCAGGATATCGCGCCTAACGCCGGCACTAAGGCCAAGAGCAAATGGCTGGTGGGCTTGCAGGGGGGCGTCGATTTGGCTGCCCAGAGCGGATCGAAAGCGAAATTCGGGCTGGCCTTGTATGACTACAAGAATGCGGAAGGCATACCCGATACCGCTGCGGGATTACTTGATTATGACGCGACTAAGCCGCAATTTCACCAAAAAGGGAATACGACGTTTCCAGATCCCTACGCACCACATAATCCCAAGCTGGCTTCAAAATTTCGCGAGCTGAATTTGACCGGACAGTTGGATATCGCGAATTTTGCTCCGACGCACGTGATTTTAACCGCCGACTATGTGCGCAATATCGGGTTCGATCAGGCGGAAATCGCGAAGCGCACGGGGTATATCGTGGATAAGCAAAACGCGGGCTTTCAATTACAAATGACAGTGGGCCGCCCCAAGATCGCGGCGCGGGGAGATTGGCAGGCGTTCGTCGGCTACCGCCATTTGCAGGCCGATGCGGTGTTGGATGCCTTTACCGATTCCGATTTCCACCTTGGCGGCACCGATACCAAAGGGTATTTTATCGGCGGGAGCTATGGCCTGGATAAAAATACCTGGCTGAGCCTGCGCTGGCTATCGGCGGATTCGATTTACGGGCCGCCGCTCGGCATCGACGTGCTTCAATTGGACTTGAATGCGAAATTCTAGCCGTCAGCGGTACGCACCGGTACTGTGTCGCGGGGCGCTTTTGCTGAGCGCCCTAATGCTGCTAGCCGTCGCGCCGGCACAGGCCGCGAATAAACGCGACCCCAACAAGGAAGCCTTGCGCCGGATGCAAATACAAGTGCAGCAGGTTGAAGATAAAAAGGCGGCGCTGGAACAAGACAAAGCGGCGCTGGGCAAGGAACTCGATACGCTGAAAAAGAAAACGGGTGAACTGACGTCCTCGGCGGCGCGCGCCAATCAAGCCAAGGCCAAGCGGGAAAAAGAAGCGGAGGCGCTGCGGCAAGACAAGGCTGCGCTCTCGGAACAGGTCGCGCAGTTGAAACAGGAACTGGGCGATAGCCAAAAAGCCTTGCATGACACACGCCAGAGTTTGCAGCAGGAGACGGGCGAAAAACAGCGGCTAGCGCAAAATTTGACCCTGCAAGACAAGGCGGTGGCGATCTGCGAAACCAAGAACCAGATGCTTTACCGGTATGACGTGGAGCTTATCAATCGCGCGCAGCGCCGCGGCTCGCTGGAGACGCTGTTGGAGGCCGAGCCGGTACTGGGCTTGAAGCGCGTTCAGATCGAGAATCTGCTGGAAGAATATCGCGACAAGGTGGACGCGCAGCGAGTCAATTCAGCTTCGGCTACCCAAGACAAAGCTAAATAGGAGATTAATCCCAGCCGCTTCAAGAGCGGGCTGACACCTTGGGTAAAGCAACGCTTCGCAGGAATCGCATCCATGAGCGTTGCGCGATCATGCGGCGCGTCGGTGGCGTGGTGTTTGCGTTCTAGCTATTTGTTGACCGGAGGCTGCTAATGGATGCCTTCTCCTTCCAAGTGAAAATGCCAATGCGATAATTAGCCGCGTTTCGTTTCGCGTCGGCGCATCAAGCGATAGGCCGCGGGAATCACCAGCAGTGACAATAGCGGCGCGGTCACCATTCCCCCCAGCATCGGCGCCGCGATGCGTCGCATCACTTCGCTACCGGCGCCGCTCCCCAGAATAATGGGCAACAGACCGGCAATAATGACGGCCACTGTCATGGCTTTGGGGCGGATGCGTAATACCGCACCCTCGCGGATAGCATCGAGCAGACCGGCATCGTCTCCTTGTGCAGAATCGCTTCGGACATTCCATGCGTTCTTCAGGTAGAGCAGCATAATCACGCCAAATTCGGCGGACACGCCAGCCAGTGCGATGAACCCCACGCCGGTTGCGACCGACAGGTTGTAGCCCATCAAGTACAGAAACCACAGGCCACCAGTGAGTGCAAACGGCAAGGTGATCATGATTAAACTGGCTTCATCAAAACGCTTGAAGATGAAGTAGAGCAGGACAAAGATAATCAGCAATGTGGCCGGAACAACCAGTTTGAGGCGTGCGTTGGCGCGTTCCAAATATTCGAACTGGCCGCTGTAGGTCACGCTCATGCCGGGTTCCAGCTTGACTTGGCGCGTCACGGCGCGGCGTAAATCATCTACGGTCGAAGCCAGATCGCGGCCACTCACGTCGATATATATCCAACCGGTGGGACGCGCATTTTCGCTCTTGAGCATGGGTGGGCCATCGGTGATGCTGACTTTGGCCACCGTGCCGAGCGTGATTTGCTCGCCAGTCGGGGTGAGGATAGGCAAACGCGTCAGCGCCTCCGGCGAGCTGCGCCAGGAACGATCGTAACGTACGTTGATGGGATAGCGCGCCAAACCTTCCACTGTCTCACCGACATTCTCACCACCGATCAGACTTGCCACCACCGATTGCACGTCATTCACATTCAGGCCGTAGCGGGCAGCGGCACGCCGGTCAATGTCGACGTTGATATAACGCCCGCCGGTGAGGCGCTCAGCCAAAGCAGAACTGACTCCGGGCACGGTTTTGGCCACCTGTTCAATCGCCCGGGTAACTTGATCAATTTGATCCAGGTTGCTGCCCGACACTTTCACCCCGATCGGACTTTTAATGCCGGTGGCGAGCATGTCGATGCGGTTGCGGATGGGCGGTACCCATAGATTGGTCAGGCCCGGCACCTGGACCGCTTTATTTAGTTCATCGATCAATAACTCAGGCGTCATGCCGGGACGCCATTGATCGCGCGGCTTGAATTGGACGGTCGTTTCAAACATTTCCAGCGGCGCCGGATCGGTGGCGGTTTCGGCCCGTCCCGCTTTGCCGAATACGCTTTTGACTTCGGGCACGGTCTTGATCATGCGGTCGGTCAACTGCAATAGTTGCGTCGCTTTTTGCACGGACAAACCCGGCAGTGCCGACGGCATATACAACAGGTCGCCTTCATTCATGGCCGGCAAAAATTCGCCTCCCAGTTGGCTCACCGGCCAAGCGCTGGTGAGAAAAATCAGGAATGCAAACAGCAAAGTGGTTTTAGGACGACGCAGCACGGCATCCAGCAATGGCCGATAAATGCCGATAAGAAACCGGTTGAGCGGATTGCTGCGCTCGTCAGGAATTCGGCCGCGAATCCAGTAGCCCATCAATATGGGTACCAGCGTGATCGACAGCCCAGCCGCGGCTGCCATGGCATAGCTCTTGGTAAAAGCCAGCGGCCCGAACAGCCGTCCTTCCTGCGCTTCCAGCGTGAACACCGGAATGAAGGAGAGCGTAATAATCAGCAGGCTGAAAAACAGCGCTGGGCCGACTTCGACGGCCGCCGCGGTAATCACTTGCCAGTGCGCTTCGCCCTGTAGTTTTTCGGCCGGGTGTGCATGTTGCCAGGTCTCGATTTTCTTGTGCGCATTCTCGATCATTACCACCGCGGCATCTACCATGGCGCCAATGGCAATCGCAATCCCGCCTAGCGACATAATATTGGCGTTAATTCCTTGGTGGCGCATGATGATAAACGCGACCAACACGCCCAAGGGCAGCGACACAATCGCTACCAGTGCGGAGCGCAAATGCCACAGGAAGAGCACGCACACCAAGGCGACGACGATGAATTCCTCGATTAGTTTGTGGCTGAGATTCTTCACCGCGCGGTCGATGAGCTGGCTGCGATCATAGGTAGTAACGATCTCCACGCCAGGGGGCAAACTTTTTTTCAGATCCGCCAGCTTGGCCTTGACCGCCGCGATCGTGGTGCGCGCGTTTTTATCGGAGCGCAAAATCACCACGCCACCGACGACTTCGCCTTGCCCGTCGAGTTCGGCAACGCCACGGCGCATTTCCGGGCCGATCTGGATATGCGCCACTTCGCCCAAAGTGACCGGTACGCCGCTCTGTCCCACTTTCAGCGGAATCGCGCGGAAGTCATCCAGCGATTTCAGATAGCCCGAAGCCCGCACCATGTATTCGGTTTCCGACATGTCTAGCACACCGCCGCCGGTTTCCGCATTCGCATTGCGTATCGCTTTGATGGCCTGCTCGTGCGTCACGCCAAAGCTGGCCAGTTTTACCGGGTCGAGCACCACTTGATACTGTTTGACCATGCCGCCGATGGTGGCCACTTCGGCGACATTGGGCAGACTTTTCAACTCATATTTGAGAAACCAATCCTGCAAGCTGCGGAGCTGGGCGAGATCATGCTGGCCGCTGCGATCCACCAGCGCATATTCGTAAATCCAACCCACCCCGGTTGCGTCCGGGCCGAGCGCCGGCTTGGCGCCAGCCGGCAGCTTGCCCTGTAACTGGCTAAGATATTCGAGTACCCGCGAGCGTGCCCAGTAGAGATCAGTGCCGTCCCCGAAGATCACGTATACGTACGAGTCGCCGAAAAACGAATAGCCCCGTACCGTTTTTGCGCCGGGCACCGACATCATCGTGGTCGTCAGCGGATAAGTCACCTGGTTTTCCACGATTTGCGGTGCTTGTCCCGGATAAGGCGTGCGGATAATCACCTGCACATCGGATAAATCCGGCAGCGCATCGATGGGTGTGGTCGTCACCGACCATATCCCCCACGCCGTCACAAACAGCGTCGCCAACAACACCAGGAAACGGTTGTGGACTGACCATTCGATGATGCGCCGGATCATTTTGCGGCTCCGATTTTTTCGAGGTGTTCGATCACCAAACCACTATCGGTTTGGCGCACCCCGACACGCACTTTGTCGTCTACCTTGAGACCCTGGGCAAGTTGTGCATGCGCCAATGGATAGCTCATGGTCATACCCGGCATGCCCAGCGTCTTGAACGGACCATGCGCAATGGTGACGTCGCCCTTACCGATGGCGACGATGCGGCCTTCCGCTTCATGCAGTGCTGGGGTAGCGCTTGGTACCTGCGCCGGTGCAGACATGGCGCCCGTGTCCGCGCTGGTATCCGGTGCGGCAGCGGCAACAATACCTTGCAGGCTGGCATCCGAATCGATCAGGAATTGACCGGAGGTGACTACTTTTTGACCTTCACTTAAGCCGCTTAGCACAGCGGTTTTATCGCCGGCCTCGCCGCCGATTTGCACTTCCACCGGCCGGTAGTGGCCGCCGCTTTCGGCTACCATTACCATGGCGCCCTTGCCGGTACGGATAATCGCCTCGGTCGGTACCAGCAGCCTATTCTGCTCACTGGTATTTGCTAATTGCACCTGAGCAGTGAGCCCTGGCCGCAGATGACCATTTTTGTTCGGCAGCTCTACACGGACTTTTAAAGTGCGGGTATCCAGGTTGGCTTCCGGCAGAATATCCGTCACGCGTCCCGCGATGACTTCACCCGGCAACGCAGGCAGCCGCGCCTGCGCACTTTGTCCGATGCGTATCTGTTGCGCTTGCGCCTCGGGCACGGCCACGTCGAGCCAGACCGTGCTCAGGCCATTCAACTTGGCCAAAGTCTGACCGCTGGTCACCGTCATGCCGGCGCGCACATCAAGCTCCCGGATTACGCCGTCCATGGGGAAGCTCACGGTCACAACCGGATGCGGCACGCCGCTGCGCTCCACTTGCTGGATCAATTGAGCCGGCATACCCAGCAGTTGCATGCGTTGCCGCGCAGCGTTTGTCAGTGTCGCATCCCCACTTTTTTTCAGCGCCAGAAATTCTTGCTGTGCACCGCTCCATTCAGGCACCAGCAACTGCACCAGCGGACTTCCCGCAGCCACCACGTCACCCGGCGCGCGCGCGAATACGCGCTCTACAAATCCTGCTGCACGCGCCTGCACGATGGAGACATCCCGCTCGTTGAATGCCAGCACACCGGTCGCTTGCAAATTGTGTGTCAGGCTACCCCGCGTCACGCTAGCCGTACGGATGCCTAAATTTTGCGTGACTCTCGGATCGATCTTGACGGAAGTTGCATCAGTGCCGCCGCTCCCCTCTTCGGCATATTTCGGCACCAGCGCCATATCCATGAAAGGTGATTTTCCCGCTTTGTCGAAATGTTGCTGGGGTACCATCGGGTCGTACCAGTACAAAACTTTGCGCTCAGCGCTCGATGGCGTGGGGCTACTTGCGCGTTGCCCCGCGCCTTGGTGTGTGCCCAGCCAATAGGCACCGCTGGCGACAGCGGCAAGTACCACCAGCAAAGTGGTGGCGATGATGATTTTTTTCATGGAGCAATCTCCTGCGGGGTCACGAATTTAAGTTTTGCCCAGGTGTGCGCTAACTCGCGCTCGGCATCGCGTTGCGCGAGCACGCTATCGAGCATGGCCTTGCGACTATCGAGCACAGTTTCGAGTGGGGTACGGCCGGCGCTGTATTCGATGGTGGCGAGCGCGACGCGTTGCGTGGCCAAAGGAACGATGGTTTGTTCGAGGCGTGTGGCTTTCTCTTCTGCGGCATGCCAGTCGGCAAACCAGCCGGTGATTTCGGCGCGGTGCGCGCGTATCATCGATTCCCGTTGCGCGGCTAATTCGTCTAGCCGTGACTGCTTGGCGCTGAGTTCCTGATGCTGCCGGTTTTTGGGAAACACGGGCAGATCAAAGCTAAATTGGATGCCTGCCATGTTGGAATAGGCCGGGCCGCGTTGTGCGTAATACACCTGGGCCGACCAGTCCGGCCGCGTTGCCAAATCTGCCAGCCGCACTTGCGCCGTGGCGGCGTCGATTTCACTTTGTAGGGCAACCACGTCCGGATGCTGTTCCGCGATCATGCCAATATGTGATGCGAGCGATGGCAAGCTGCGCAGATCCGGCAGATCAGCGCTGGGGCGCTGCGTAGCGTCGCCGATATAGCGCGCCAACACCGCTTTGGCGCGCGCGATATCGCGTTCGATGTCGGTGGCGCGATCTTGCATTTGTGCGTACGCCAGGCGCGCACCGATGGCGTTCGCCGCCGTGGTTTTTCCACTGGCCACGGTGTGCTCCAACACGTTTACCTGGCGTGCACTCTCTGTCAGCGCGGCTGTCATATCTTGGCGTGCGCGGCGCGCGATCGCGAGATCCAGCCAGGCATCGGCGGTTTCACGTTGCAATGCGGCACGCGCGATATCGCGTGTCGCGGCATCGCGCTGGGCATTAGCCAGGAACGTGTCGGCCTTGAGCGCGCGTTTATCCTGGCTAATATATTGCTGCATCACGCCGATGCGGCGCTGGGTCATGAAATCGCGCGTCAGGCTGCCCCGGTCCGGGCCATCCACTGGCACATTGTCGATGCCGAGCGTGAGTTGCGGGTCGGGCAATTCGCGCGCCGCGACAGCCATGGCTTGGTTCGCGCGCATGGCATGCCGCGTCGCATCGAGTTGCGGTGCATTTTGTTCCGCGCGGCGCAAGGCTGCATTGAGGGTTAAGGGAGGGGCTTCGGCGTAAGCCACGCCGGAGAGCGCGATCAGTAGTAGCGCAAGCGTGTTGCGCAGGGCAGGGCAAAGTAACATGGTTTTTCCTCACAGCGAGTCGATGACAAAAAAACATCGGCATAGCGCCAAGCGGCGCCGGGTGAGGACGGATTTATTCTCTAAAGCGGCAAAACTGGATAGCGATGGGTGGTCCGGTAGCGGGACAGCTTGCGATATCCGCAACGATCAGCGGAATAGGTGCGTGTTCGGGAAGGCGCCAAGTCAGTGCAGGGGGTGGGAGTGCAATGAATACAGGAAAATGCGCATCACTCGTTTGAGCTTCCGGGTAACAGTGCTTGGTGCAGAGCGCGGAAGGGGATGCGTTAGAAGACTGATCCGATTTGCCCATGGGGCAGGCTTGCTGCGCGGCGCTTTCTTGCGGGCAAATATAACTGGCGAGCGCGAATTGCGATGTGAATATCAAAAAACACATCGTCACTGCGGTGAGCCAAGAGCGATTTTTTGTGTGTAGCCGCCAATTCATAGTGTTCAGTATAGCACCGCACCGGTTTAGCTTGTCTAGCCTTAGGCTGCGCCACAGCAGATGCGGGCAGGAATGGGCGTGGGGGCAGTACCTTGATCTCGGTATAAATATGCTATACGGTTAGTGCTGTATGTACGTCCAGCGTTGATTTTCCTTTCGCCCATCTTCTTTTTCCTGTTGGCGATTGGAAGGCATGGATGTTCGGAGACACCAAAAGAGGGGGAGGGATTATGTTGATATCAGTTGTAAATCGCGCAAAATCCATCAGCGATGAAACGCTACAGTGTGCAATCAGAGCAATCAACCGGCAGATTGCGGAAGATTTTGAACCTTATTGGAGCTTCGGCGCGAAGTTGCGGCTGGAAGGGGCGATCGGCGCCACGCCCAATAAACAAAAATTAGAAGAAATGCGCGGCGATGCCGTGTTGTACCTCTGGGATCAGACCGATGTAGACGATGCACTGGGTTATCACGAAGCGAATTTTTGCGGCATCCCCTACGGTTTTATTTTTACCGAACTGTGCAAGCAGCTGAAAGAAGAATGGAGCGTCACGCTTTCGCATGAAGCGTTGGAACTGCTTGGCGACGCGCAGGGCAATCTCTTAGTCCAAGGACCCCATCCGACCGATCCGCAGCGCGAAGTTTTTCATTGGTTTGAAATGTGTGATGCGGTCCAGTCCGAGATCTATGCCATTGATGGCGTCAAGGTATCGAATTTTGTGTTGCCGCTCTATTTCACGCCAGAAGAGCAGGCGGGCGGACGCAACGACTTCCTTGGCCGCTTACATAAGGGAAAACCCCTGCACTCGTTCGGAGTCAACCCGGGGGGCTATATTGGCTATTACGATCCCGTGAGTAATCAACATGAGACCTACTTTGCGAAAAACGATCAGCATGCGCAATCTCGTCTGCGCTTGAAACGCGCCGCAAAATTTGGCCGCGGCTATTTGCGCCAGCATGGCACGGCGACCATCGCCAAGGAGCCGGCGCACCAGCAAGCGTTGGAGCAGGTCCGCGCGGCTGCAACGAGCACGGAGGCAGCCGCCGACCCGATTCGGCATGTGGTGGTGCTGATGTTGGAGAACCGCTCGTTTGACCATTTGCTCGGCGATATGATCAAGGTCAATCCGCAAATCGATGGCCTTCCACAGAACGGCAAGCAGCGCAGCAACACCGCGAGTAGCACGGGCCACACCTATGCGCAGCAGGCGATTGCGAAATCACGTCTCGCTTTCGATCTGGATCATGAACATGATAGCGTCATGGAGCAATTGGGCAGCGCGGCGACGCCCATGACCGGGTTTGTGGATTCTTTCCTGCGCCATGACCCGCAGGCAAAAGATCCGGATGATATCAATCAAGTGATGGCGTATTTCCCGGTGGGAGATACGCCGGCGCAAGATAGCCTACCCGTATTGCATGGCTTGGCACGTCAATTTCTGGTGTGCGATAAATGGTTTTCCTCCATGCCGGGCCCGACCTGGCCCAATCGGTTTTTTGTGCATAGTGGAACCTGCTTGGGCCACGTGTTGATGCCATCGCGCGAACATCCGGAATATATGCGGGTGTACAGCCAAGAGACGCTCTACGATCGGCTGGGGGATCAGGGTAAGCCTTGGAAGATCTACCATGACGGCATGCCGCAAAGCATCGTCCTGACGCGCTTGTTACCGCGATTTATCACCAGCAGTTACGGTTCGATGGACGATTTTGAACAAGAGGCAAAGGGCGCAGCGAATGACTTTCCTGCCTATGCCTTTATCGAGCCGGCTTACTTCGGCGCAAACGAAAACGATCAGCACCCGCCCTCGGATATCGGCGGTGGGGAACAGTTAATCGCGCGCGTTTATAATGCGCTGCGCAGCAACGCCGAGTTGTGGCAATCGACTTTGCTCATTGTTGTATATGACGAGCATGGCGGTTTTTATGATCATGTTGCTCCGCCCGCAACCATCGCGCCGGACGATCAAACCAGCGAATACGATTTTCGCCGCTTGGGTGTGCGTGTGCCCGCCATACTCGTGTCGCCCTGGGTCGATCCCGGCGTGTGTCATACCGTGTTCGACCACACCAGTATTTTGCGCTATATGTGCGATAAGTACGGATTGCCGCCGCTGGGTAGCAGAACCGCGCCCGAGGCCGGCGCGCTGCAAGCAAATAGCTTTGCCTCCGAGTTGAGCAAACGCACGACGCCACGCACCGATACGCCGGCGCAATTACGCGCCGCTACTGCGCCACGTGGCGCGCGGGTCGTCAAAACACCTGCGCCGGTGGAGGGGTCGCGCGAAGCGCTCATGCTGTACGTTGCCGGGCTGGCGGAGCCCGGCCCCGCACCCAAGGGAATGCGTGCCCGCGCCGCCCCGGCGGGTAAAAAGAAACGCTTGGGAGATACAGAGTTGAAAACGCGGGCGGATGCCGCTTACGCACAACTGCTGAAGAAAAAAGCGTTACACAAGCGTGCCACCAGCAAGCATTAGCTCGCTTTTTTCGAACAACGCCTCGCTGGAAGGCGTTGTCGAAAATAAGGCCAACTTACTTGACGATGATTTTCCCCACCATGCCGCCTTCGAAATGGCCGGGAACTAGGCAGCCAAAATAGAATTCACCGGCATGAGTGAATTGCCAAGTAATCTCCGCGCTCTTGCCGGGAGCGACGCTCGCCATGGACGGTTCGTCATGCTCCATCCCGGGAAATTTTTTCATGAGTGCGCTGTGCTCCTTCAGTTCGTCCAGCATGCCGAGCACAAATTCATGTTTCATCTTGCCCGTGTTTTTAATTACGAATTTGACGGCCGCGCCGCGTTTAAGCGTGATCTTGTCGGGGATGAAACGCAGCTTATCGTTCATTTCGATACGGATGATGCGCTTGGTTTTTTTCGGGTCGGCGGCTTTTCCAAATGCGCTATCCTCGGCATGGGCATGGTCGATCGCCTGCTTATCGGAAGGGGCTTCAGCGCCATGGGCGTAGGCCAATGCAGTAAAGCCGATCAACGAGCATGCACCGAGTAAAGCGCTAAGGCGGGGTTTGCTAAAATGTTTCATGGTTTCTCCAGGTAGTCGTGTGGGATAAAAATGGCGGAACCTAGCTCAGGCCTTGTACTCGGAGGCGACCGTACCGGGCGGTGCCTTGTACCAACCTGGATCTTTGTAGTCGTCGCGTGCGAGGCCCTTGCGCACTTTTACGGTGGTGAACATGCCGCCCATTTCGATTGCGCCATACGGCCCGGTGCCGGTCATCATGGGTAGCGTGTTTTCGGGTAGCGGCATTTCCATCTCGCCCATGTCGGCCATGCCTTTTTCGCCCATCACCATATATTCCGGCACCAGCTTGTTAATTTTTTTGGCGATGCCGCGTTGATCGACGCCGATCATGGTGGGTACGTTATGACCCATGGCGTTCATGGTGTGATGCGCCTTGTGGCAGTGGAATGCCCAATCCCCCGGCGCATTGGCAATAAACTCGATCGCGCGCATTTGACCCACCGCTATATCAATGCTTACTTCCGGCCAGCGTGCCGATTTTGGCACCCAGCCGCCATCAGTGCCGGTCACTTCAAAGTCGACGCCATGCAAATGGATCGGGTGGTTGGTCATAGTGAGATTGCCAATGCGGATGCGCACGCGATCATCCAAGCGGCAGACCAGGGGATCGATCCCGGGAAAGGCGCGGCTGTTCCACGTCCAGAGATTGAAATCCAACATGGTGCTGACCTTCGGCGTGTAACTGCCGGGGTCGACATCGTAGGCGTTGAGTAAGAAGACAAAGTCGCGATCCACCGGCATGAAGCGCGGATTCTTCGGGTGCACGACGATGAAGCCCATCATGCCCATCGCCATTTGCAGCATTTCGTCGGCGTGCGGGTGATACATGAAGGTGCCGGATTTTTTCATCTCGAATTCGTAGACAAAAGTTTTGCCGGGTTGGATTTGCGGTTGATTCAAACCGCCGACGCCATCCATGCCGTTGGGCAGCAGCACGCCGTGCCAATGGATGGTGGTGTGTTCCGGCAATTTATTGGTGACAAAAATGCGTACCTTGTCACCTTCTACGCATTCGAGGGTCGGCCCCGGCGATTGACCGTTATAGCCCCACAAATTGGCGATCATGCCGGGCGAAATCTCGCGTTTTACCGGCTCGGCAATTAAGTGAAATTCCTTCCAACCGTTTTTCATGCGCCAGGGAGCGGTCCAGCCATTCAATGTCGCCACGGGGTTATAGGGGCGGCCATTGGGCGGAAGATACGGCTGCTGGGTGGCTGCGCTTTCCATCAAGGGGGCTTCCGGCAAAGACGCTGCACCGGCCTTGGAAACCAAGGCCGCACCCAGGAATGCGGCACTCGAACCGCGCAAAAAATCTCGACGTGTAGCCATGATGATTCCTTTCTTATTGTCCGCGGCTGGATGCGCCGGGCATCGCAACGGGGGTTGTTCCAGAGGCGCGCGTCATGTCGCCGCCGGGGCCGGAGAGTGCACCCTGCAAGTCGGTCTCGGCGATCCAATAATCGCGCAAGGCTTCGATGTAGCCGTTAACGCTCATGACTTGCTCACGCGCATCGGCAATTAATTCGAACACGCTGATGAGCATGCCGTTATAGCGCAGCATTTGTTCGTCGGAGATTTTTTTGCGCAAGGGCACGATTTCATTTTGATAATGTTTGGCTACATCGTAAGTGGTGCGATAAGCCTGGTAGGCTTCGCGCGCCTCGGAGCGGGCGTTGATCGCGGTGTTGGCGGTACGGTTGACGGCTTGCATATACCTGGCCTCGGAGCGTGCGAGTGTGGCGTCGCCCCAATCGAAGAGCGGAATCTGAAAACTGATTTCATAACCCGTTTGGCGCGGCAATTCGTTCGAGGTGTTGTGTTGGTAGCCAAGATCCAACACATTAACGAAGCGTGTCGCCTTGGAAAGCCCGAGCGATTTGGCCATGCCATCCACTTCTTGTTTCGCCATTTGCACATCGAGCCGGCTGCGCATCGCGGTGGCTTCAACCTCCTGGCGTTCCACCGCTTGGGCGGGCAGCGCCGGTAGGCGTTCCGGCAGTTGGAACGCAAGCTCGTCACCCGATAGCCCCAGCAAGCGCGTGAGTTGCTCGCGCTCCGCGATCGCGGTTTGCTTGGCGCGTGCAAGCTGCGCGGTGGCTTCGGCGTAGAACAACTGTTCCCGCATTTGGGTCAGCTTGCTCCAATTGCCCACGCGCAGCATGCGCTGCGCCAGTTGTGCGCTGGCTTCGGCCGCAATCTGCACTTGCTCCGCATATTTCAATGTTTCTTGTGCGGCGACGGCGTTGAAATAAGCGCGGCGCGTTTCCGCCGCCAAGCGCACCACATCGCCGGCGGCGCCGAGCTGCGCCTGCTCGAAATGGCGCGACGCGATTTGGGTTTTGAGCGGTAGGGCGAAGAGCCCTAATACTTCGAGCGTGAACGTGCGGTCGTACTCAATCTCCGCCCCGCGCTTCAAGCGCGCGAAGTAGAGCCCAGGGTTACGCAGCCGTCCGGCCTGTACTAAATCCGCTTCCGCGATGTTCAGTTCGGCCAGACTCGCTTTGAGCCCAGGGTTATTGAGCAGCGCGATCTGCACCGCGTCGTCGGCGGAAAGCGGCTTGGCCAAAAGGGCACGTACTTCTGTCCTTGCCGTGCTCTCCGGCGCCGGACGCGGCACTTGCACTTGCGCGCCGAGCCGGGATTGCGTTTCGCGCTCGACGCGGCCGAAGCCGCCGTCTGTTGAAAAACTAGTGCAAGCGCTGAGCGTGAGCGAAACCACAGCCGCCGACCATAACTTGGCTTGCGGTAAATAGCGCGGGAGAGGCGTCATATCGTCCTCCTTATTTCTGGAAACCTGTGATCACAATGGCGCCGCCACTTTGTTCCATGGTGACGCCGACTTCGTCGCCGACTTTGATCTGTTTCAGTAGCTTCGGGTCTTGCACGCGGAAAACCATCGTCATGCCCGGCATGTCGAATTTGGGGATCGGACCGTGCTTGAGTTTGACCTTGCCCTCCGCTAGGTTGATCGCTTCGATGCGCCCGTGGGTGTCGCTGCCTGCCGTTGGTGTGGTGGCGGGGACGGTAGTTGCAGCGGCAGGCCGAGCGGTGGTATCAGCTTGCGTAAGTTGCACCGGTGTATCTAATGTTACTTTCCGCCCGCTGCTGTGCGCTTCATGCCCGCTGTGGCCTTCGGGTTTACGCACTGTGACTTCTGTCTGCGCCACTTGTGTTGTTGTGTCGGCAAAACCGCCATCCGCGGTAAATAAGTTTTGCCACGGCAGTTGCGGCGCGTCTTGTTGGGCGTTATAGCCTGCAAAGGCGCTTTCATAGTGTGGCGCCGTGGCGGGCGCGGCGGGGTCGGTCACACTGAGGGGCGTGGCCGATTGCGCATAAGCGCTAGCCGTTAGCATGAGGCCAAGCACAACAATGGCGCGGCGCGAAACGATAGTAAAAATAGTGAACATGTTCGTATCCTTTAATCGAGTAAATGAGGGCGGTCGCGATTTGCTTTCCGCCAGATCGAATACGGGATTGCATGCGCAAAGCGATCGTCAGCTAGACGATACTTTAGCCTCGCAGCACACTTCCCGCGTTAAGCGCGGGCGCGCGGAGGCGGGTCGGAAACGGGTAGGGTAATCGAGAGGAAGTGCGTGTCCGGCGGTATGCTGTCTATGCGTGCCACCGGCAATGTGAAGTCGGAGAGGGAAGAAACAAGCCCTGGGGAACAGCAGATATGGCATGTGCCACACTGATTACAGTCGTGCGCCTGCACTGGATCGTGCGCAGCGGGCTGATGCGCATGGTCGGTATGCGGATTCGCCTCCATGGCCATCGAGTCGGCGTCATGCTCCACCGTATGCGGGCACGTCACCATCCCCAGCGCGCTCGCGCTGAAAAAGGGCAGCCAAGCCATAAGGAGTAGTGCGGCGAAGCGTCTTAGCGGTTTACGCATGGCCTTACACTAGCACGCGTCCGCGTTGCGCGCAAGATTTGCTTGGGCCGCGCGATTCAGGTTGCCTGATCCAATGCCGCGATGAGTTCAATGCTGACATCGTCCTGGCCTAGGCGCGCGGGCAAGCCGAAGTCGATCAGCTTTTTGGCCACGCGTTCGTTTGCTTCACATAGAACGACCTTGACGTGACGTGCGCGAAAATGGTGAATCATATCTTCCAGGGCTTGCATCGCGGTGGCATCGACGATGGGCACGCGCCCCAAACGCAAAATGAGTACCCGGGTTTGATCGTGCAGCCCCGCCAGCGTGCGTTCGAAGGTGGCCGCTGCACCGAAGAAGAGCGGGCCATCGATGGAATAAATTTGTACTCCCTTGGGCACGCCCACCGGACACACTGTGGCGAGTGTTGCCTCGCTGTCGCCCTCGATCTTGACGGTTTCACTCATGCGTTTCATGAACAACAGCGCGGCCAGCATCACCCCGACATTGACGGCAATCACCAGATCGGCGAACACGGTGAGCAAGAAAGTCACGAGGAGTAAGGCCACGTCGTTGCGCGGCGCGTGACGCACCAGATCGGCAAAGTGTTTGGCTTCGCTCATATGCCAAGCCACCACGAATAGGATGGCGGCGAGTGCGGCGAGCGGGATATATACCGCCAGCGGCGCGAGCAGTAGGATGGTAGCGAGTAAGGTGAGCGCATGTACGATACCGGCAAGCGGACTATCGCCACCGCTCTTGATATTGGTGGCGGTGCGTGCGATCGCCCCGGTGGCGGCGAAGCCGCCCAATAATGGCGTGACCAAATTAGCCAAGCCTTGGCCCACGAGTTCCTGATTGGGGTCGTGCCGGGTGCCCGCCATACCATCCGATACCACTGCGCACAGCAGCGATTCAATAGCGCCCAACATGGCAATGGTCAACGCGGGGCCGAGCAATTCCAACACGCGCGCGAAGCTCACCACGGGCAGGCCGAAGGCCGGTAAGCCGGAAGGAATGCCGCCAAAGGCGCTGCCGATAGTAGCCACCCCCTCGAAGTGAAATAGGGCTTGCGCGCCGGCAGCAGCAACCATGACCACCAGTGGACCGGGGACGCGGCGCGTGATGCGGGGAAAGATGAGCAACACCGCCAGACTAGCGAGCGCTAAAGTCAGCGTGGGCCAGTGCGGGTGCGGTAGCGCGACTACGAGCGCCGCCAGCTTTTCATGAAAATGCGGACCGCTGGCGGCAGCCGGATGCAAGCCGAAAAAGTCTTTCCACTGGCCGACGAAAATAATGATGGCGATGCCTGCCGTGAAACCGGTGATCACCGGTGTCGGGATAAAGCGAATGATGCCGCCCAATTTGATCAGCCCCATGCCGAGCAAAATCAGACCGGCCATGAAGCTGGCGATCTGCAAGCCATCGATGCCGTATTTGGCGGTAATGCCGGCGAGAATGGCGATGAAGGCGCCGGTGGGCCCACTGATGGAAACGCGCGAACTACCGAATAAGGCGGTAATCAGCCCGGCCACGATGCCGGTATAGATACCTTGTTCTGGCCGCGCGCCGCTGGCGATCGCGAACGCCATGGCCAAGGGTAAAGCCACGACGCCCACCACCAGTCCGGCCACGATATTGCGGACAAGATGCCGGCGCTGAAACAAGCCGGCGCGGTAAGCCTCGAGGGCGGCGATCATGGCATGCTTAAAACTCGTTCTGAAGTTTTTTGTAGCCTTTGACCAGATCGATATTGGTGCGCGCGACATCTTCCGAGAAATCCATCGCCGCAGGCGGGACCGATTTGATCTGGCTCAAATCCGAGTTGGAATGAATGTTGGTGGTGGAGGGAATGTAGAACCCCTCCGGCACTTCGCAGCCCTCGATCACGGAATTGTGGCGCACTACCGAACGGCTACCGACGACGCAGTTGAACAGCACCGAGTTGAAGCCGATGAACACGTGGTCGCCGACGATGCACGGGCCGTGCACGATAGAGCGATGCGCGATCGAGGTGTATTCGCCGATTTTCACCAGGCCGCCGGATTTTGAGTGAATCACCACGCCATCTTGAATATTGGAATTCGCGCCGATGATGATGGGCTCCATGCCGCCTTCCGCATTGACCTCGTCGGCGCGGATAACCGCATAAGGGCCGATGAACACGTTCTCGCCGACGATGACTTTGCCGCAGATAATGGCTGTGGTGTCGACGAAGGCGGATTCGGCGATGACCGGCAGATCGCCACTGGGGTTTTTTCGAATCATAAGTTTATCTTCACGAGTTGCGCCGTTCGCCGCTGGGAAGCGCGGTCTGGCATTGGGGAAAGATGCGTGCTTGGCAAGTGCGGCACACTTCGGAGTCGAGCATTGGGTAAAGCGTTTCAATCGGGCGCGTTTTGGCGGGGTAGATGTGGTCGCGGCCGATATCCGTGAGGTAGCTGCCCTTTTTCAGGATCTGGCATACCGACTCTTTGACACGGTAAAAATACAGGCCGCCGCCCATGCGTTTACGTCGCCGCGCTTCCTGCGCCAGCATTTCGGCACCGGCGATGTCGATAAAGTTTATGCCGGAAGCCACCACCAGGACATGTTTTAAGCGCGCATCTTTCTCGCCGATTTCCTGCAGCGCTTGCTGCACGTGATCAACCGCACCGAAGAAAATCGACCCGTTTAAACGCACCATCTTTATTTGCGGGCATTCGGGTGAGTCATCCGCGTCAATGTAATAGTAGCTTGCCGGGTCCGGATCTGGCACCACCGATTGGAGCGTGGGATGAGAGGTGCGATAGAGATAGAACAGCAGCGATAACAATACGCCAAAGAAAATGCCGTTTTCCAAGTTGATCAGGGTGCCGATTAAAGTGACCCAGAGCACAATCGTTTCAGTGCGGCTGCTTTTCCAAATCGACGCAATGTGATGGAAGTCGATGAGCCCCCAAGCCACCAAAAACAAAATGCCGGCCATGGCCGCATTGGGAAGATACGCGGCAAAGGGCGCCACCAGCAGTAATATGAGCAGCAGAAAAATCGACGCGAACACCGCGGCGAGCGGCGTGCGCGCACCGGATGCGTAATTGACGCCGCTGCGATTGAAGGAGCCGCTGGAGGCATAGCCGGAGAACAGGCTCCCCAAAATATTGGACAAGCCCTGGCCGATGAATTCCTGATTGCCATCGATCCGCTGTTCGGATTTGACGGCGATCGCGCGCGAGATGGATACCGCTTCGGTGAGCGCCAGCATCGTGACCACCAGCGCCGGGAAGATCGTCTGGCGCAGCGTATCAAACGAAAAGTCCGGGTGCGACAGCGGCGGCAATCCCGCAGGCAGGGCGCCCACGGTTTTGATGCCGGTATTTGCGCCGCCGAGATAGTGATTCAACGCTAGCGCAACAAGGCTGCCGATGACCATTGCGGCGATCATGTAGGGAAATTTGGGGAAGAATTTTTTGGTCAGAATGCCGATCACGAGCGTGCTTACCGCGACGCTGGTGACATAAGGGTTCACATCGCCGATCTGGGCGAATACCTGATGGATGATTTCGAAGAAGGGCGTTCCGCGCGGAATGTTAATGCCGAGGAAGCTTCTTACCTGGCTGGCCGCAATCAGTATCGCCGCGCCGGCGGTGAAGCCAATGACGACCGTATGCGAGATGAAATTGACTAAAGCACCCATGCGCGCGAGCCCGAGAATCAGCTCGAATAGGCCGGTGAGGAAGGTCAGCGTGAGCACCATCTGAATGAATTGAGGGGAGCCCGGTTCGGCGATGTGGCTGACCGATGCGAACACGGCAATTGAAATGGCGGTCGTCGGCCCGGAGACCAGATGCCAACTGGAGCCGAACAGCGCACCGATCACGGCGGGCACCATCGCTGCGTAGAGGCCGTATTCGGGCGGCAAGCCAGCGATGGTCGCAAAGGCTACGCCTTGTGGCAGTACGATTAATGCCCCGCTTACCCCGGCCAGAAAATCAGCGCGTAGCGTGCCGCGGTTAACCAGCGGCCACCAGCGCAAAAACGGCAGCAATTTATAAAGCCATAAGGGGCAGGCGAGTGGTGTATTCATGGAATCCAGGTTCTTGCAGCGCTGTACGGAGCGAGCCCCAAGAAATAGAAGATTATCTGTTATTTCAAGGGGGTTTTCAAACGCTAACGGCATAAGCGCTCATTCGCAACCCTTGGAAGCCCGCAAGCAGAAGAAAAAACGCGGTAAGTTATCTCAGGGAGAAAATATTCCGTTCAGCTTGCGTTCAGTTAGCCCGGCGTAAATTGCGAGGCATCAGGGCCAACCTGGTGTTTATCCATTTAACGTAAGGAGTCTCGACATGAATGCCACACAACTGAAAAAAAGCGTGAGTTTGTTGACTGTCCTGTTTGCTGCTTCGACATCCGCGATGGCGGACCACAATGATGATTATAGCAACGGAAAATATCAGGATTATGCACGCGTAAGAAACGTGACACCGGAATATCAGCGGGTAAACAGCCCGCGCCAGGAATGCAACAACGAGTATATCCGCGGCACTGGCTACGGGCGTGAACGGGTGTCCTCAGACCGTTCTTATACCGGCACGGTGCTTGGTGGTCTCGCCGGCGCCTTGGTCGGCAGCCGGTTCGGCAAGGGCAATGGCAACATGGCCGCGACTGCGGCGGGCGCGATTGCCGGCGCGGTGATAGGCGATAAGGTGCAAGCCAATAACGCTAACAACGATAGGTATGCGCACAATGATGACGGCTATGATGATCGCGGCCGTGAAGTGCAGCGCTGCCACACCGTGGATAATTGGGAAAACCGCCTGACCGGCTACCGCGTCGTTTATGAATATGCCGGCCGCAGCTATACGACAGTGATGCCGAATGAACCGGGCCGTCAAATTCCGGTGCGTGTCTCGGTGGTTCCGGCACTTGGGAACACTTCCCGGTGGTAAGCCGCTTGCCGTACACTGATAAAAACCTGCTAGTGCTTGGCCTGGGCGGTGAGAGCCAGGCCAGCCGAGACGATGAATCGAGGTGGATAAAATGAAGTATTTTATGCTCATGGTAATAGCGCTCACGGCGGCGCAGGCGCACGCTGCTAGCGTCGAGGTTGAAAATAGCCGGAGTCATTGGTTCATAGCCGATTCGGGCAAGCACGCCGGTCTCAGCTTGAACGATGCCACGGATCTGGTGCAAAAACGCACCGGCGGACGCGTGCTTGCGGCGCAGGAAATCCGCGAACAAGGGCGTCAGCTATATCGCATCAAAGTGCTGACGCGTCAAGGAGAGGTGCGTATCGTGTTGGTGGATGCTGAAACCGGCAGCATGGAATAGCGAGCGCATGCGCATTCTAGTCATCGAGGACGAACCGCAGTTGCGCGAACAGGTGCAACGCCAGTTACAAGCCGATGGCTATGCCGTGGATGTGAGCGGTGACGGCAAAGATGGTCTCTATCTGGCGAGTGAATACCCCTTGGATGCCGCCATCGTGGACCTGGGCTTGCCCGGTTTATCCGGGATCGAAATCATTAAGCAACTACGCGCCTTAGGTAAAAATTTACCGATACTGATTTTGACCGCGCGCGGTTCCTGGCAGGACAAGGTGCAAGGTCTGGAGGCAGGCGCCGACGACTACTTGGTGAAGCCGTTCCAGATGGAAGAATTGCAAGCGCGGCTGAAAGCTTTATTGCGGCGCGCGGTGGGCACAGCCAGCAACATCTTAAACTGTGGTCTGATAAGCTTGGACTTGACCGCGCAAACCGTCGCGCTGCGCGGCCACCCGGTCGAACTCACCAGCTATGAATACCGTCTGCTGGAATATTTAATTAAACAGCGCGGTAAAGTCGTGCCTAAAAGCGAGCTGGCCGATTATCTCTATCCCCACGACCAAGATCGCGACAGCAATGTGTTGGAAGTGCTGGTGGGCCGATTACGGCGCAAACTCGATCCGGACGGGGGCTTGATGCCGATTGAAACGTTGCGCGGGCGCGGCTACCGTTTCACGCTTGCGGAAGTTGCGTCATGATGTCGCTCAATAAAAGAATGATTCTCAGCGCCAGCTTTGTGCTGGCGATTTTTATTGTGTTAACCGCGCTGGGGTTGGATCGCGCGTTTTACGACAGCGCCCGCTCGGCACGGCAGGAGCGCTTGCTGGGGCAACTCTATCTACTCATCGCCGCGGCGGAAGTGGATAGCCAAGGCACGCTTAGTTTGCCCGCCACCTTATCCGAGGCGCGCTTCAGTTTGCCCGGTTCCGGCCTGTACGCTTTTGTCACCGATCGCAACGGCACGCGCGTGTGGAATTCGATTTCCGCGCTTGGGGTGACTGCGCCCTTCGCAACGCAACTGGCGGCGGGTGAGAAACGTTTCGAGCAACGCGCAGACCAAGCGGGGAATGACTATTTCGTGCAGAGCTTAGGCGTGAATTGGGCGGTAGGACAACAGCACTTTGCGTTTACCTTCAGCGTGAGCGAAGACTTGGCGGAGTTTAATGCGCAGATTCGCCATTATCGGCAAAGCTTGTGGAGTTGGCTGGCCGCGCTGGCCGCCCTGTTGTTATTGGCACAAGCCGCGGTGTTGCGCTGGGGCTTGCGCCCGCTGCGCGGTGTTGCGCAGGAATTGAACGCGATTGAATCCGGCCGCCAGGAAAAATTACAGGGCGACTACCCCAAAGAAATAAAGCGCCTCACCGACAATCTCAATTCCTTGATTCACCATGAGCGCGCCCAGCAAATACGCTACCGCAATGCTTTGGGCGACTTAGCACACAGCCTCAAAACCCCGCTCGCCGTCATGCGTGGCGCACTTGCCAGCGATAAAACGCAGCTCCCCGCAACCGTAGAAGAACAAGTCGCGCGCATGGACGGTATTGTCGCCTACCAGTTGCAACGTGCCGCCACGGCGGGCACGACCAAACTGATGGCGACCCCCATCCCGATCTTGTCGGTAGCAGAAAAACTCGTCGCGGCCTTGCACAAAGTGCATCACGAAAAAGGGGTGAGCACAAAAATATTCATTCCTGGCAGCGTGACTTTTCCAGGAGATGAAGGTGATCTGATGGAACTACTCGGGAATCTTCTCGACAATGCTTTTAAGTGGTGTAGTAAAAATGTGCAAATCAGTGCTGTCGCCCAGCAGGGGCATTTAATACTAACCGTTGAAGACGACGGACCGGGTATAGCGCCATCGCAGGCAAAAAATATATTGCAACGCGGCGTACGCGCCGATGAAATGGTGCCAGGCCATGGTATCGGCTTGGCGATCGTACGCGATATCGTAGCGGCTTATGCAGGCACCATCGAGGCAGGCCGGAGTAGCTTGGGCGGTGCTGCGATATACCTTGATTTTCCAAAGCGATAATTTTTTGAACGTGCAGACAGCTTATTGCGCCCAGTTGGAAATGCCAGGAGCGAGCAGTTAGCCCGCCCCTGATGATGGCCTGCTATTCGGCCATTGCTGCCGGTGGCGTTATGAACAACTCAAGTCTGCTATACGTTGCATACCGGTCGTTGATTAGAAATTCAAGCTGAGTGGCCGCTTCTCAAATCTGTGACCGCGTACTTTCGACCCCTATGCATAGATCTCAACTAGGGATAGTTATGTCGAGAAGAACGAGCCGGACCTGCGGCGCCACTCATCAGGTGCCGGTGTATTCTTTGCATAGTTATAGCGCCTGAAGAAACTTCATGAGCGAGTCTGGCGCACGGTATCGTCGCAACTTGGTGTCGGGTGCTTTCAGTCGGGCGAGAGCCTTTTCCTTCATCGCGAGGTCGGCCTCGACGTATCGATGAGTGGTGTTCGTGCTCTCGTGTCCGAGCCACAGCGCGATGATGTTGAAGGGCACGCCCGACTGTAACAAATGCATCGCCGTGGTGTGTCGCAAGATATGTGGCGAGACCTTCTTTTGGACGAGGGTAGGCAATTGTGCCGACGCTCGTGCGACCGCAAGATCAAGGCGCTGGGCGACGTTGCAGCGTGTCATTACACGTCCGTCGCGGTTTGGCAGCATGGCTGCCTCGCCACGTAGCGTCGGATTCAGACGTAGCCACGCACGAATTTCTTGCACTGTAGTCTTCCACAGCGGCACGGATCGTTGCTTGCGGCCCTTGCCCTTCAGGTGCACACAAGCGGCCCCTTCGAGGATGACATCGGTCACGCGCACACCGATTATCTCGGAGACACGCGCACCGGTGTTGTAGAGCATCGCCAAGAGCAGATGGTCGCGCTGCGAAGTCCAGGTCTCGCCCGGTTGCCCCAAGACCGCGACCATTTCCTCACGCGTGAGGAAGCCCAACATGGGACGCTCGAAGCGCTTCATTGGAACCGCCAGTGCCTGCTCAACAAAGTGCAGTGAGGCCACATCGCGCCGGCCAGCGAACTTCAGGAATGAGCGTAATGCCGTAAGCCTCAGGTTGCGGCTGCGAATGGTGTTGTTTCGCTCATGCTCTAAATGGTCAAGGAACGCCAAGATCAGATCGGGTCGAATGTCGGCCAGCGTCAGGCTGGTCGGTGCCTTGTCCAGCTTGTGAGTTGCAAAGTCCAGGAACAGTACCAATGCATCGCGATAGCAAGCCACCGTGCGAGGGCTGAGTGCACGCTGCGCAACCAGATACTCGGTGAAGAATTGCTGAACCAGCGAGGCGAATGATGGCGACTTCGGTGCAGTGACATTACGCATCGCACACCTCCGGTTGAGGCATAAAGGACTCGAAGCGTTCGGCGGCCAATGCCATCAGTTCCGGAATTGCCGAGAGATACCAGTAGGTATTGGTCACCATGGCATGCCCGACGTAGGTCGACAGCGACAGCATTGCCTGATCGACGTCGACACCCAGCGCCTGCCATTGCACAATGCGACGTACGACGAATGTGTGCCTCAGATCATGAATGCGTGGAGCATGATGAGTGCCGCGGTTCATCCATCCTAACTGCTCCCGCAGACCAGCGAAGACGCGTTCCACCTGATGAGTGGTCAGTGGCTGTCCCCGTAGCCGACCTCGTGTGCCGACGAAGAACGGAGCATCGCCCCGTACAGATATGCTGGCCAGGTCACGTACCCAGCGATAGCGGCGCAGCGCATCCACGGTACTTGGGTGCATGGGCACTTGGCGTGACTTGCCGAACTTGGTTTGGTGAATGGTGAGCAGGCCGTGTTTGAGGTCAACGTCTTCGTTGTGCAGCAACAGCGCCTCGGAGATTCGCATCCCAGTGCTGGCGATCAGACCGAAGAGCGTTTCATAGATAACTCCTCGTAAACCCGGCGTAGGCCCAAGCCGACGTGCGGCAGACAGCAGATCGATGAGCTCCTGCTCGCTGTAAATGTGCGGTGCCAAGCGTTCCGGCAGGCGTCCAAAGATCGTGTCGTCTGGAACTTCGGTGCGCGGCTCGAACTGCTGCAACCACCGCAGAAATGTGCGCAGTAGCTTGAGGCGACGAGCCCAGGTGAGCGGATCGTTACTGCCATGGCTGTCGCACTTTGCCCACTGCGCCATTAATTCAACCGTCAGCGGTCCTCGATGACCAACGGTCCGAACATGTCTTGCGAAGCTGCGCAACGCATACATTTCTGAATGTCCTGAGAATCCGAGACGCTGCCGCTCGGCTGAATAGTGCGCAATTCGAGTTTGCAGCGAGATCGTGCTCATGACGCACTCCCTGGCTACGGCAGGGCAACCTCGATGAGTTTTCGGCTGTCCAACTTGGCGTAGATCATGGTGGTGTTCAGCGAGCGGTGGCGCAGAACATCAGCCACTTCTTTGAGGGAAGCCCCCCCGGCCAGGAGTCGATTAGCCATCGTGTGGCGCAGGAGATGTGAACGTGTGTAGGGCAGCCCGGCGCGCGCGTAGGCTTGGCGAATCACTTTCCGCACAAGATCAGGGCCGACTGGCAATCCGCGTGGGGCGTTGTTACGCACGAAGACGGCGCGGCTGTCAGTCTTGGGGCGTTCATGCTTCAGGTAAGCGGCGATGGCCTTGCCAGTGGCTATCGGCAATGGCATCACATCTTCGCGGCGACTCTTGGTGTGACGCAGCGTGATCGTGCCAGCATGCCAGTTGATATCGTCGAGGCCGATTTGAGCGACCTCGCCACTTCGTAGCCCGAGATCAAGCACACAACGCACAATGGCGTCAGCGCGCCGCATGGAGCGACCGGGTTGGCCGAGCGCTCCCACAAGCTGTTCCACTTCTTCGTCCGTCAGGGACTTGGGTAACGATGACAGTTGCCAGTTGGCAGGGTAGGACAGCACACCAACCAACCCATGTACCGCATCGCCACGTGACGCTCGGTAGCGGAAATAACCGCGTAACGACGCAACCACTATTCCGGCATTGGCAGGCTTGCTGTAAAGCTTTGCCTGCTCAGCGAAGAACCGGCGTACATGGTCGGGTTTGATCGCAGATATCTTGACCGGTCCATCACCAAATCGTGAAGTCAGCAGTCGACCGACGATCCGTAAGGCCATGCTCCGTGTCTTCGGTGCCAAGCCGCGTACGTGGTCCATGTACTCGTCGTAGCGACTCAGTTCCTTGTCCACCAGCCTCGGATTTACCTTTGGCCGGGCAACAATACTTCTGGGATGCAATTTGAATTCCATGATGGTCTCCTTGTATGGGAGAACCATCGAACTCTGATTGCGAAACTATGTCGAGATAATCACCGATAGACCTCGCTACGGATCTGGCCGTGCCTGCGTCAATCAGCTCTGGCCCTTACAAACTATCCCTAGTTGAGATCTATGCATAGGGGTCGTATGCTGCCAAGTCGGAGCATCAACATAAATTCATATTTTGGAATGGCGTTATTCCGCCGCTGCATAGTGGGCGCATCCGCGCACAACTTTCCTGTCTAGGTTGAATGTCAGCGTTTCGGCGCAATACTGGCCGC
>JANYAU010000093.1 GCA_025361165.1 Betaproteobacteria bacterium
CACGCTGGGCGACGTTTTTGATGCGCTCGGTCGTGCCGACCGAGGTGCCGCCGTATTTTTGTACGATCAGAGCCATGCGTGTTCCAAAAAAAGGACAAATTATACCGAAATTGAACACTATAGAGGAATTGGCGGGAACCGCGACGAAGCTTCGTGCAAGTTGTCGATCTCATGACGATTTAGTTTTGGGAGTGATCACCCTACACGCTACGCAGTAAAAAAACCTTAACCACCTGAAGCCATTGATTCATAGGGACGGCAACTTAGGCGCTGCTATGCTAAAATTCACAAAATAGTAATGAATCGAACCTGGCATTACATTTGCATGTCAAAGCCATAGAACATGTATCTGTAAACTGTTGGAAAAGGAAATATCCATGAAATTGCTGGAAAAGGTAGTAAATCCGCGGGATGTCCGGCGCAAGCTTGGTCTCAATCAACAAGATTTCTGGACCAAGATTGGCGTCACCCAGAGCGGTGGTTCGCGCTACGAAAGTGGACGTAAAATGCCCAAGCCGGTGAAAGAATTGCTGCGCTTGGTGCATGTGGAGCAGATCGATCTCAGCCGCCTCAAACGCGAAGATCTCGAAATTATTGAGTATCTGAAAGACGCTCACCCCGACCTGTATAAAAGCTTGAAAAAAGCGGCCAAAGGCGGGCGTAAGGGTTCCGAAGCGGAATAAGGGCAATCGTCGGAGTTAGCTACGGAGTAATCCGTACTGCTAACCCCAACTGTTCGATACGCCGTCCCAAATCTTCCAGCCACGCTTGTGGCAGGGCAGAGAGTCGCGGTGCTTCCGGTTGATGGCTCTGGCGTGCGATACCGTAAAGTAATACGCCCTTGAGCTTTACTCCTTGCGCGATCAAGCGCGAAAGAAACGCTAAATAGGCTTGTTGTTCCACGGACGAGGGCGGGATACCGTCGAGTGCAAACATACAGGTTTGCACCCAGCTCGGGCATAAGGATGCGGCAAGCGTTAGGTGTTCCGCGGTTTTCTTCAGCGACTGGCGCGTGTTGTTGATGCGTGCCATGCCTTCGGGCGCGGCGGAGTCGAGCTTATACCAGACTTCACCCCCCAGTTTGGCCAGGCGTTTCAATCCGAGTTGCACCGGTTCGCGCGAAATCAAACTGCCGTTAGTGATTAAGACGAGTTTGATCTTGCCGACGAGCGCGAAGCGCTTCATCACGCGGCCGATGAGTTGAATCACTTCCGGAAATTCTTTAGCGCTGGTCGGCTCACCATTGCCGGAGAGCGCGATATCGTTGAACCGGCGTGCATCTTCCGGTACCCGCGTTTGCATAAAATCGCCTTGCAGAATATCGGTCAGCATCGCTGTCAGCTCGGTTTCTAATTGCTTGAGATCAATCCGCGGTGCGGCACCGCGCTTGAGATCCGGCACCTGGCAGTAGATACAGCGCCAATTGCAGGCGTTGTTCGGGTTCAGATTAATGCCGACCGACACCCCGCCCGCACGGCGCGACACGACTGGGTAAACATAAGTCATATGCGAGGCGTCGCGGTCGTGGTCGCGGATCGAAAGTGAGATTTTGCTCGGCTTAGGCATAGTTGCATTCTAAAGCCTAATTCTCGAAATGTTATACTGACAAGAATTATGAGTGGTTTGATTCAATGTTAATTACCCGCAGACTCGAATTCGATGCCGGCCATCGTATTCCGCACCACAAGAGCCAATGCCGGCATCTGCACGGCCACCGTTACGCGCTGGAAATCACGCTTTCGGGCGAAGTGATTGAGACCGAGGGCGTGTCCGAGCAGGGTATGGTGATGGACTTTTCAGACGTGAAAGACATTGCGCTGGAGAAAATCGCCAATGTGTGGGACCACGCGTTTCTGGTGTATCGCGGCGATAGCGAAGTGCTCGATTTTCTCAATAGCCTAGCCGGGCATAAGACCGTCGTGCTGGATAGCGTGCCCACCGCGGAGAATCTCGCGCTTGCTGCGTTCAAAATACTCGAGGCTGCGTATATCGATGTCTATGGCGACCATCTGCGGCTCGAACGCGTGCGCCTGTACGAAACACCCAACAACTGGGCCGACGCCGTGCGCGGCCAGATCTAAGGAATAGCAAAATGAATTTGGATAAAGTTACTTCCGGCCGCGATGTGCCGAACGACATCAATGTCATCATCGAAATCCCGATGCACGGCGATCCGATTAAATATGAAGTGGACAAAGAAACCGGTGCCATGTTCGTCGATCGCTTCATGTCCACCGCCATGCACTATCCCTGTAATTACGGTTATGTGCCGCACACGCTATCGGAAGACGGTGACCCGGTGGATGTGCTGGTGGTAACGCCGGTGGCGCTGATTACCGGTGTGGTGGTGCGCTGCCGCCCGGTCGGCATGCTCAAGATGACGGACGAGGCGGGGATCGATGCAAAAATCATCGCTGTGCCCGTCGATAAATTATGCGTCCTCTACAAAGATATCCAAAAGCCGGATGACTTGTCGTCGCTCCTGCTCAGGCAAATTTCGCACTTCTTCGAACACTACAAAGATCTGGAACCCAATAAATGGGTGAAGGTGGAAGGTTGGGTCGATGCGGATGCTGCAAAAGCGGAAATCATGGCTGGCGTTGCGCGCTATCAACAGGCCTCGCCGAAACCGAATTTCTAGTTATTGCGCGAAAAAATCCTTCACTCTATCCATCCACCCCTTGGCGCGCGGGTTATTGTCTTGGCCTTGGCTGATGGCCTCTAACTCGTGCAGCAATTCCTTCTGCCGCGCGTTGAGATTGATCGGGGTTTCGATCACTACGTGGCAATAGAGATCGCCGTATTGTTGGCTGCGTACGCCTTTAATGCCTTTGCCGCGCAGGCGGAATACTTTGCCGGTTTGGGTTTCTTCCGCGACTTTTATTTTGGCCTGGCCGTCTAAAGTGGGGATATCGATTTCGCCGCCGAGCGCGGCGGTGGTAAAGCTCACTGGCATTTCGCAGTGCAAATCGTCGTGATCGCGTTTGAACACCGGATGCTCTTTGATCTGGATCATCACATACAGATCGCCGGGTGGTCCGCTGTTGATGCCATGCTCGCCTTCGCCGGAGAGGCGAATGCGGTCGCCTTCGTCCACGCCGGCGGGGATTTTTACCGACAAGGTTTTATGCTGTTTCACCCGGCCCGCGCCGTGGCACGCGGTACAGGGATCGGCGATGGTTTTGCCGCTGCCGTGACAAGTGGGGCAGGTCTGCTGAATCGAGAAAAAGCCCTGCTGCATGCGTACTTGGCCGTGGCCGCCACACATGCTGCACGTGGCCGCTTGGGTGCCGGGCTTAGCGCCGGTGCCTTCGCAGGTCTCGCACACTTCCATGGTGGGAATGCGGATTTTGGTTTCGGTGCCGCGCGCGGCTTCTTCGAGAGAAATTTCTAAGTTGTAGCGCAGGTCGGCACCGCGATAGACATTGGTGCGGCGTCCGCCGCCGCCACCACCGAAGATGTCGCCGAAAATGTCGGAGAAGGCATCGGCGAAATTACCGAAGCCTTGTCCGCCGCCGCTGGCATCCATGCCGGCATGGCCAAATTGATCGTACTGCGCGCGCTTGTTGCCGTCGGACAATATCTCATAGGCTTCTTTCGCCTCTTTGAATTTGTCTTCGGCTTCGTGGCTATCCGGATTGCGATCCGGATGGTGTTTCATGGCGAGCTTGCGGTATGCCTTTTTGATATCGTCTTCGGCAGCGTCGCGGTTGACGCTCAGCACTTCGTAATAATCGCGTTTGGACATTTAGATCACTCGCCACAGAGCACACAAAGGGCACAGAGCTTAACAGAGTCGCCTCTGGGTTCTCTGTGCCCTCGGTGGCAGAAGATAAATTATTTCTGGTCTTTTACTTCTTCGAATTCGGCGTCCACCACGTCTTCATCCGTTTTGCCGCCAGCGCCAGCGCCCGCGGCACCGCTTGCACCGGCTTGCGCCGCCTGCGCCTGCATTTGCTCGGCGAGTTTGTGCGAGGCAGTTCCCAGCGCTTGCGTCTTGGCTTCGATGGTTTCTTTGTCGTTGGACTTGAGTGCTTCCTCGGCGTCCTTGATCGCGGTTTCGATGGCGCTTTTTTCATCGGCACTGACTTTATCGCCGTGTTCAATCAAGGTCTTTTTCACCGAGTGGATCAGCGCATCGCATTGATTGCGCGCATCGACCAGTTCGCGCTGCTTGTGATCTTCCTCGGCATGCGTTTCGCCGTCACGCACCATGCGCTGGACTTCCTCGTCGGAGAGACCGGAGTTGGCTTTGATGGTGATTTTGGCTTCTTTACCGCTGGCTTTGTCTTTGGCCGAGACATGCAGAATGCCGTTGGCGTCGATGTCGAAGGCCACTTCGATCTGTGGCATGCCGCGTGGCGCAGGCGGAATGTCGCCCAGGTTGAACTGACCCAAGCTCTTATTCGCAGCCGCCATTTCGCGCTCGCCTTGCAGCACCTGAATGGTCACCGCCGTTTGATTGTCGTCCGCGGTGGAGAACACTTGCTGCGCCTTGGTCGGAATCGTGGTGTTCTTCTGGATCAGCTTGGTCATGACGCCGCCCAGGGTTTCGATGCCGAGCGACAAGGGCGTCACGTCGAGCAACAGCACGTCTTTGACTTCGCCTTGCAACACGCCGCCTTGGATCGCCGCACCGACGGCGACTGCTTCATCCGGATTCACATCGCGGCGCGGCTCTTTGCCGAAGAACGCTTTCACTTTTTCTTGCACTTTCGGCATGCGCGTCATGCCGCCGACCAGGATCACATCTTCGATATCGGAGATCTTAATGCCCGAATCTTTGATCGCCATCTGGCAGGGGCCGATGGTACGCTCGATCAATTCCTCCACCAGGCTTTCGAACTTGGCGCGGGTGATCTTCACGTTCAAGTGTTTCGGGCCTGATGCATCGGCGGTGATGTAGGGCAGATTCACTTCGGTTTGCTGCGCCGAAGACAACTCGATCTTGGCTTTTTCTGCCGCTTCTTTCAGGCGTTGCAGCGCGAGCATGTCTTTTCTCAAGTCGATGCCTTGCTCTTTCTTGAACTCATCCGCCAGGTAGTCGATCACGCGCTGGTCGAAGTCTTCGCCGCCCAGGAAGGTATCGCCGTTGGTGGACAGCACTTCGAACTGATGCTCGCCTTCGACTTCGGCGATTTCGATAATGGAAATATCGAAGGTGCCGCCGCCCAGGTCGTACACGGCGATTTTGCGGTCGCCTTCTTTCTTGTCCATGCCGAAGGCCAGCGCGGCCGCGGTTGGCTCGTTGATGATACGTTTAACTTCCAGGCCGGCGATGCGCCCGGCGTCTTTGGTGGCTTGGCGCTGCGAATCGTTGAAATAAGCGGGCACGGTGATCACAGCCTCCGTGACTTCTTCACCGAGATAATCCTCCGCGGTTTTCTTCATCTTGCGCAGCACTTGGGCGGAAATTTCCGGCGGGGCCATTTTCTTGCCGCGCACTTCCACCCAGGCATCGTTGTTGTCCGCCTTCACGATGGTGTAGGGCACGAGGCTCACGTCTTTTTGCACCATGGGTTCATCGAAGCGGCGGCCGATTAGGCGCTTCACCGCGAACAGCGTGTTCTTGGGGTTGGTGATCCCTTGGCGTTTGGCGGACGCGCCAACCAGAATTTCGTCGTTGTCGGTATAGGCAACGATAGATGGCGTGGTGCGCGCGCCTTCCGCGTTCTCGATTACTTTAGGCTTGCCGCCTTCCATGATCGCGACGCAAGAGTTGGTCGTACCCAGGTCAATGCCGATAATTTTTCCCATGATTGCTTTCCTCTAAAAAGATAATTGCTTGTTCTGTTAAGTGGGGCGCGCGGTAGGGTTTTTCAAGCACCCTAGTTCAGATTTGCGGCGCTTTGGCCACCGAAACCAAGGCCGGGCGCAGCACCCGCCCATGCAAGACATAACCTTTTTGCATCACCATCACCACCGTATTCGGCTCGGCATCGGCTTCCACCATGGCCATCGCCTGATGTTGATGCGGGTCGAATTTTTCGCCCATGGGGTTAATTTCCTGAATTTGAAATTTGCCGAACACCGTTGCCAGTTGCTTTAAGGTCAATTCAACGCCGCTCTTTAGCGTTTCCAAACTGGCATCCGTGGCAAGCGTCGCCTCTAGTGCGTCTTTCACTGCGAGTAGCTCGCCGGAAAAGCCCTCGATGGCGAACTTACGCGCACTCTCCGCTTCTTGATGGCCGCGGCGGCGGATGTTTTCGGTCTCGGCCTTGGCGTACATCCAAGCATCGTAATGTTCTTGGGCCTTGAGTTCGGCTTCCTTCAGCAGTTCTTCTAAGCTGGGCATAACTTCCACTTGCGGCGCAGCCGCAGGGTTTTCGGGTAGGGTGTTTTCTTGATTCGACATGCAATTCTCCAAAGTCTCCGAGGCATATTGGGCTGTGTATCCGCATTTCAAGAGCAGGATATGAATGAACTGCGGTGGGATAGCGCGCTAGTTTTTCGAACCTAAGGCCAGGGCGCGGCTCCGCGATGATTCTGCAGCTTGGTTGAGTTGTACGGGGTCTTCCGCTAGCCAGCCTTGCAGATTGCTTAGCGCAATGTCGGTGAGCGCGCGGATCCAATCCGGGCGTTCGTTGAGGCAGGGAATATAGTGAAATTCTTTGCCACCGCTGGAAAGAAATGCTACGCGGCATTCCATCGCGATTTCTTCCAGGGTTTCCAGGCAATCGGAAACAAAACCCGGGCAGACCACGTCCACGCGTCCGGTGCCCTTGCGCCCCAAATCCTCCAGCGTGGCTTGGGTGTAAGGCTTGAGCCACTCGGCGCGGCCGAAACGCGATTGGAAGGTAAGCACGAATTGCTCCGGCTTGAGTCCCAATTGTTCCGCAAGCAAGCGCCCGGTCTTTTGGCATTCGCAGTGGTAGGGGTCACCCTTATCGAGGGAGAAACGCGGCACGCCGTGGAAACTCATCACCAGTTTGCCCGGTCGGCCGTTTTGCATCCAGTAATCATTGATGCTTTGCGCCAGCGCGGCGATATAGCCTGGGTCGTCATGGTAATGCTTGATTACACGCAGGGCCGGCAGGTTGCGCGTTTTTTCCAGCGCGGCGAATACCGCATCCAGCGCACTGGCAGTGGAACTGGCCGCATATTGCGGGTAGAGCGGAATGACGAGCAGGCGGTCGCAGCCTTGCGCTTTGAGTTTCTTGATGACGCTCTCTACGCTGGGCGTGCCATAACGCATGGCGTAATCAACCGCGAACGGCGTACGGGTACGCTCGCCAAGATAACCTTGCAGCAGCTTGGTTTGCTTTTGCGTATGTACCAGCAGGGGCGAGCCATCTTGAGTCCAAATCTGCGCGTATTTCGCCGCGGATTTTTTCGGGCGGGTATTGAGAATAATCAGATTTAGAATCGGCCACCAAGCCAAGCGTGGAATCTCGATCACGCGCGGGTCGGACAAAAATTCTTTGAGATACGGCCGCAGCGCCGCGGCCGTGGGTGCGGCGGGTGTGCCGAGATTGATCAATAACACCCCGATTTTGGGGATCGTTCCGTGGGTGTAGGGCGGCTCAGGGTGGAAAGGCATGGCGAATTGTAAGCGATGCAATTACCGATTACCTAATCACCCAATCACTTGTGTTAGTGATACGACAGCGCGCTCGACAACAGCTTGGCGGTGATGTCCACAATCGGAATCACGCGGTCATAAGCCATGCGCGTCGGGCCGATCACGCCGACGGTGCCGATCACTTGGCCGTTCACTTCATACGGTGCAGTGACCACGCTGCATTCGTCGAGCGGCATCGCGCCCGACTCGCCGCCGATGAAGATTTGCACGCCTTCGCCGTGCTGGCCGACGGCGAGTAATTGCATCAGCGCGGTTTTTTGCTCGAAGATGGCGAATAGCTTGCGCAGTTGGTTCATATTGCTGGAGAGGTCGTGCACGTTGAGGAGTTTGCCTTCGCCGGTGATGATGTACTGATCCTGAGATTCGTTGCTCGCCTCGGTGCTGGCTTCGAGCGCGGCGGTCATGAGCGTGGTCATGTCTTGGCGGATTTGCTTCAGTTCATCGTGTATCGAGTCTTTGACCTGATCTAAGGTGCGTCCCGCGTAATGCCGGTTGAAGAAGTTCGCCGCCTCGATGAGCTCGGTGGCGGTATAGGTTTGGCCCGGCATCAAGATGCGGTTTTGCACCGTGCCGTCGGTAGAAACCAAAATCATCAGAATGCGTTGTTCGGAGAGATTCAGGAATTCGATATGACGAATCGCGCTGGAACGCTTGGAGGCCAGCACCACGCCCGCGAACTGGGTGAGATCCGACATTAGGCGCGCAGCGGAGGTGATTAAGCGTTGCGGTTCGGAAGCATCAAGCTGATTTTCAAACTGCTGGATCTCACTCGACGGCAGTTTTTGCACCGTGAGCAGCGTGTCAATAAACAAGCGGTAGCCGCGCGGCGTGGGAATGCGCCCGGCGGACGTGTGCGGGCTCACGATAAATCCTAATTCTTCCAAGTCCGCCATCACATTGCGGATGGTCGCAGGGCTCAAATCCAACCCGGAATATTTGGAGAGGGTGCGCGAACCCACCGGCTGACCTTCGGCTATGTAGCGTTCGACCAGAGTTTTCAGCAGCAGTTGGGAGCGTTTATCGAGCATGGGATTCATTGTACTGATTTCGGCGATTTAGGGTAGTACCGTTCGCGACAACGGCAGCCGCGGCAGCTATAATCCCGGCATCATGCGTTTTCCCTTCGAAACGGTTGCCCTAGTCGGCAAATACAATGTCCACGAGATCAGCGGTCCCATCGTCCGTCTCGCCCAGTTTCTGGAGCAGAAGGGCTGCAAGGTCTTAATCACTGTGCAAACGGCCGACCGCATGGGGATCCCCGGTTTCGACACCGCGCGCCTCGCGGATATCGGCAGGGTCGCGGATTTGGCTATCGTGCTCGGTGGCGACGGCACCATGCTCAATGTCGCGCGCGTGCTCGCGGATTACGATATCGCCGTGGTCGGTGTGAACCAAGGGCGGCTCGGTTTTCTCACCGATGTCTCGGTCGACACCATGTTTGAAACGCTGGAAGAAATACTCGCCGGCAAATTTACCAGCGAAAACCGCTTCCTGCTGGATGTCGTCGTCGAGCGCGAGGGCGAAGGCGACGCCGTGTTTCATGGCCGCGCTTTCAACGATGTCGTGGTGAGCAAGGGCGCGACCGGGCGCCTGATCGAAACCGAAGTGTTTATCGATGGCCAATTCGTATATAGCCAGCGTTCTGACGGCATAATCATCGCATCGCCCACCGGCTCCACCGCGTATGCGCTTTCCGCCGGCGGGCCGATTCTGCATCCGACGCTGGAAGCAATGGTGCTGGTGCCGATCTGTCCGCACACGCTCAGCAACCGGCCCATTGCGGTGCATAGCCATGCTGAAGTCGAGGTGCTGGTGATTCATGCCGACGATTGCAATGCCAACTTCGATGGCCAGCGCCGCCTGGAGTTGAAACCCGGCGATCGGGTGCGCGTGCGCCGCTCGGATAATTCGCTGTTGCTGCTGCGCCCGCCTGGGCATAGTTATTACGACATGCTGCGGGAAAAACTCCACTGGGGCGAAAAACTGTAGGGGCGAGGCAGGCCTCGCCCAACCCGGAACCGACCCACCGTGCTGCTTAATCTCTCCGTCAAAGATTTCGTCATCGTCGATCGCATCGAACTCGAATTCGCGTCGGGTTTTACTGTACTCACCGGCGAGACGGGTGCGGGCAAGTCGATCCTGATCGACGCCCTCGCCCTGGTGCTGGGTGATCGAGGCGAGGCCTCGGTAGTGCGCGCCGGTTGCGAGCGCGCCGAAATCGCTGCGCAATTCGATATCGCCCAACTCAAACCTTTGCAAACTTGGCTCGCCGAAAATGATTTGGCGAATGACGACGGCGAGTGCCTGCTGCGCCGCGTAGTGGACAGCACCGGCCGCTCGCGCGCCTTCATCAACGGTCACGCTAGCACCTTGCAACAACTGCGCGAGGCGGGCGAATGGCTGGTCGATATACATGGCCAGCACGCGCATCAATCGTTGCTGCGTTCGGCTGCGCAACGCGCCTTGCTGGATGGTTATGGCGGTTTGACCGATGCCGCGCGCCAAGTCGCCGAAGCCTATCGCGCTTGGCAAGAACTGAAACACCAGCGCGAAGCGGGCGAGAGTAATGCCTTGGCTCTGGCGCAAGAGCGCGAAGATATGGTGTGGCGGGTGCAAGACCTGGACGCGCTGCAATTCACTGCAGAAGAATGGCAAGCACTCCTGGCTGAACATGCGCGGCTGTCCAACGCCGCTAGCCTCATCGACGGCGCGCGCTACGGCGTAGAAACCCTGTCGGAGAACGACGCCTCTCTCATCGCCCAACTATCGAGCCTGATCGTGAAGCTCAATCAATTGCGCGAATACGATAGCGGCTTGAAAGAAACCATCGATTTGCTGGAGCCCGCCGAAATTCAATTGCAAGAAGCGGCGCATAGTCTCAACCATTATTTACTCAAGCTCGATCTCGACCCGGAACGCTTGAACGATTGCGAACAACGCCTCAACGCCATCCACAGCGCGGCGCGCAAATATCGCGTCAGCCCCGAGCAATTGCCGGAATTGCTGGAAACCGCGAAGGCGCGCTTGGCCGCGCTGATCGAAACCGCGGACCCCGAAGCGTTAGCGCGCAAAGAGCAGGAAGCCCAAACCCAATTCGACGGGCTAGCAAAAAAATTGTCGGCCAGCCGCAAGCAAGCGGCAAAAAAACTCAGCCAAAAAGTGAGCGCCACCTTGCAACAACTTGCCATGGCCGGCGGCGTATTCGAAGTCGGCTTAAGTCCGGTTGAGGAAGGCGCGAGCTTCGGCTATGAGAATGTCGAGTTGCTGGTTGCGGCCCACCCCGGCACGCCGCCCAAGCCGCTGGCCAAAGTCGCCTCCGGCGGCGAGTTGTCGCGCATCAGTCTCGCCATCCAAGTTGCCACGATTGACGTGGCAGCGGTGCCCACGCTGATTTTCGACGAAGTGGATGTCGGTATCGGCGGCGGGGTGGCCGAGATTGTCGGCGGTCTGCTCAAAGACTTGGGTGCGCAGCATCAAGTGCTATGCATTACCCACCTGCCGCAAGTTGCCGCCCAGGGCCATCAGCATTGGCGCGTAGCGAAAGAAAGCAAAAACGGCGCGACCTTATCGCGGATTGAAACCTTGGATAAAAAAGCGCGCATCGAAGAAATCGCGCGCATGTTGGGTGGGGTGGAGATTACCGCGAAGACAAGAGCGCATGCAGCGGAGATGCTCGGGGTCAGTGGGAAATAGCAAGACGTCTCGACGCTGTTTACGAACGGTGGGGGCAATTCGCCTTCGTACAATCCACATACAAATACAGCGAGTGTTCGCGAATGGCGAAGCCGCGGTCTTTGGCTACCACCTCTTGGCGTTTTTCGATTTCGGGATCAAAGAACTCTTCCACCCGGCCGCATTGCAGGCAGACCAAGTGATCGTGGTGGCCGCCTTGGTTGAGTTCGAACACGGCTTTGCCGCTCTCGAAATGGTGGCGAATCAATAGCCCGGCTTGTTCGAATTGGGTGAGCACGCGGTAGACGGTGGCGAGCCCGATATCTTCATGTTCGTTCAGCAATACGCGATAAATATCTTCGGCGGTGAGGTGCCGCTCGCTGCTGGCCTCGAATAAGCTCAGGATTTTGAGACGCGGCAGCGTGGCTTTGAGACCGACGTTTTTGAGTTCGCTGGGGTCGCTCATGAGGGTGCGTCCGAAAGAGGGAGTTGCATATGATACGAGCTTTGCCAGAGGGTAGCCAGGGCGCTTACCTGCCACAAAAGGATTGCCCGCGCTATAATGGCGCGTCCCATAACGTTCCCACTCCCTATGCGCCGTCTTGCCCCACTGGTTTTGTTGTTTCTCGCTGCGTGTTCCAGCACTTCGTTCACGTCCTATTTGCCGACGCCTTACAAGCTGGATATTCAGCAGGGCAATGTGATCACCCAGGACATGATGGCGAAATTGAAGCCGGGCATGACCAAATCGCAGGTGCGCTTTATCCTCGGCTCGCCGCCGATTACCGATATGTTCCACACCAACCGTTGGGACTATGTCTATATCCTCAAAGCGGGCGGCAAGGTCAAAGAGGAACGCAAGCTCACGCTGTTTTTTGATAACGATCAACTGACGCGCGTGGCGGGCGATGTGGTCCCCGCAACCAAGGAAGATAAAGCGGCAGAAGATGCAAAGCCGGCCAAGGCACCGACCGAGATTGTATTACAGAAATTCGACCCCAATGCGCCGCCCATTCCGCCGGAGGATGAAAAAGGTTTCTTCGGACGCTTGTTGGAAAAGATCGGGTTTTAAATGTTAAACATTGCCATCGCTGGCAGTTCGGGCCGCATGGGCCGGGCCTTGATCGAAGCCGTGGCCCAAGCACCGGACATGCGGCTGGCCGCGGCGCTCGACCGCGCGGGTAGCGCCGCACTCGGCAAGGATGTCGGGGAGCTGATCGGCGCGCCATGCGGCACGCTGATTACCGATAATCTAGAGACAGCACTCACGGGCGCGCATGCGCTGATCGATTTCACCCGTCCCGAAGCCACGCTCGCGCACATCGCGCTGTGCCGCAAGCATCATGTGAACATGATTATCGGCACCACCGGCTTTACTCCCGAGCAAAAACAAATCATTCAAGCTGCGAGCCGCGACATCGGCATCGTGTTCGCACCGAATATGAGCGTGGGCGTGAATGTGGTGTTCAAGCTCTTGGAGCAGGCGGCCAAGGTGCTGGGCGAGGGCTACGATATCGAGATCATCGAGGCGCATCACCGGCACAAGGTGGATGCTCCCTCCGGCACCGCGCTGCGCATGGGCGAAGTAGTGGCCGAGGCCCTGGGCCGTGATCTGACCGAATGCGCGATTTACGGCCGCGAGGGCGTGACCGGGGAGCGCAATCCGTCCACTATCGGCTTCGCCACCGTGCGCGGCGGCGATATCGTGGGCGACCATACCGTGCTGTTCGCCGGCACCGGCGAGCGCGTGGAGATCTCGCACAAGGCTTCCAGCCGTGCTACGTTCAGCATGGGCGCGGTGCGCGCCGCGCGATTTTTGGCGGGCAAGACCAGCGGGTTGTTTGATATGCAGGATGTGCTGGGTTTGCGTTGAAGCCGCTGTAACAATAGGGTATAATTCGGCTCCTAAGAAGCGGAAAAGGCTTGTCGGCCTTCCCGCTTCTTTGTGTATCTAGCGTTCGGAGCCCTAATCGTGTCGTTGCCTCGTCTACCCGCCATTCTCGCCCTTGCCGATGGCAGTATTTTCCGGGGCATTTCTATTGGTGCCGAGGCGGCGACTTCCGGCGAAGTGGTGTTTAACACCGCGCTCTCCGGCTATCAAGAAATTCTCACCGATCCTTCCTACTGCCAGCAGATCGTTACACTAACCTATCCGCATATCGGCAATACCGGCACCAACGCGGAAGATGAAGAGGCTGCCAAGATATTTGCGAACGGCTTGGTGATTCGCGATTTGCCGCTGATGGCGAGTAACTGGCGCAATCAGGAAGGCTTGAGTGATTACCTGAAGCGCCACAACATTCCCGCGATTGCCGATATCGATACCCGTAAGCTCACGCGCATCCTGCGCGAAAAGGGCGCGCAGAATGGCTGCCTGATGGCGGGCAAAATCGACGAAGCGGCAGCGCTAGCGAGTGCACGCGCTTTCCCCGGATTAGCCGGCATGGATTTAGCCAAGGTAGTGAGCTGCACGAAATCTTATGCATGGGCGGATTCCACTTGGGTGCGCGGCCAGGGTTTTGCCCAGCACGCCGACCTCAAGTATCACGTCGTCGCCTACGATTACGGCATCAAGCGCAATATTTTGCGTATGCTGGTGGAGCGTGGCTGCAAGGTCACGGTGTTGCCAGCACAGGCATCAGCTCAAGAAGCGCTGGCTTTGAAACCGGATGGCATTTTCTTGTCCAATGGCCCGGGCGATCCGGAACCTTGCGACTACGCAATTAGCGCGATTCGAGAATTGTTGACCAGCGGCATTCCCATTTACGGTATTTGTCTGGGCCACCAATTACTGGCGCTGGCCTCGGGCGCGAAAACCATCAAAATGAAATTCGGCCATCACGGCGCGAATCACCCGGTGCAAGATTTAGATACCAAGCGCGTGATGATCACTAGCCAGAACCACGGTTTCGCGGTGGACGCGGCGACCCTATCCGCCAATGTTCGGGTTACCCACGTGTCCTTGTTCGATGGCAGCTTGCAAGGCTTCACTCGCACCGACGTGCCGGCATTTAGTTTTCAAGGTCACCCCGAGGCGAGCCCGGGGCCGCACGATGTGGCGTATTTGTTTGATCGCTTTGTTGATTTGATGAAAGAGCGAAAAGCTTGAACCGCGAAGGACGCGAAGGAGCGCTAAGTAATTCAAAAGCATTCCTTCGCGAACCTTTGCGTCCTTAGCGGTGAAAAAGATTTATGCCAAAACGCACTGACATACACAGCATTCTCATCATCGGCGCTGGCCCGATTATTATCGGCCAGGCGTGCGAGTTCGACTATTCGGGCGCGCAGGCGTGCAAGGCGCTGAAGGCGGAGGGCTATCGCGTCATCCTGGTGAATTCCAATCCGGCCACCATCATGACCGACCCCGGCATGGCGGATGTGACTTATATCGAACCGGTCACTTGGCGTTTCGTGGAAAAAATCATCGAAAAAGAGCGGCCCGATGCGCTGTTGCCGACCATGGGCGGCCAAACCGCGCTCAATTGCGCGCTCGATCTTGCTCGGCACGGCGTGCTGGAAAAATATGGCGTGCAGATGATAGGCGCGTCGCGCGAAGCGATCGACAAAGCCGAGGACCGCGAAAAATTCAAGCTGGCGATGGAAAAGATCGGCCTGGAGTGCGCGCGCGCGGCGATTGCGCACAGCCTGGAAGAGGCGCTGCAAGTGCAGGCCATGATCGGCTACCCGACGGTCATCCGCCCCTCGTTCACCATGGGCGGCATGGGCGGCGGCATCGCCTATAATCCGGAAGAGTTCGTGACGATTTGCGAGCGCGGGCTGGCCGCATCGCCCACCAAAGAATTGCTGATCGAAGAAGCGGTGATCGGCTGGAAAGAATTCGAGATGGAGGTGGTGCGCGACAAAGCGGACAACTGCATCATTATCTGCGCCATTGAAAATTTAGACCCGATGGGCGTGCATACCGGCGACTCGATCACGGTCGCGCCGGCGCAGACGCTTACCGACAAGGAATACCAAGTCATGCGCAACGCCTCGATCGCTGTGTTGCGCGAGATCGGGGTGGAGACTGGCGGCTCCAACGTGCAGTTCGCCATCAATCCTGCGGATGGGCGCATGCTGGTAATCGAAATGAACCCACGCGTGTCGCGCTCCTCCGCCTTGGCATCGAAAGCCACCGGTTTCCCGATTGCAAAAGTCGCAGCCAAGCTGGCGGTCGGTTACACCCTGGACGAATTGAAGAACGACATCACCGGCGGGCGCACCCCAGCTTCGTTCGAACCTTCCATCGATTACGTGGTGACCAAGGTGCCGCGTTTTGCCTTCGAGAAATTCAAGCAGGCCAATGATAGGCTCACCACGCAAATGAAATCGGTGGGTGAAGTCATGGCGATCGGCCGCACCTTCCAAGAATCCCTGCAAAAAGCGCTGCGCGGTTTGGAAGTCGGCGTCGATGGCTTCGACGAAAAGACCCAAGACCGCGATACGCTGGAAGCGGAAATGGGCAACCCCGGCGCCGAGCGCCTGTGGTATGTGGCGGATGCTTTTCGCAATGGCATGTCGGTGGACGAAGTGCATGCCATCACCCATATCGACCCCTGGTTCTTGATTCAAATCGAAGACCTGGTGCGTCGCGAGCAAGCCTTGGCTGGCCACAAATTGGAAGACCTGTCGCACGACGAATTGCGTGAACTGAAGCGTTGCGGTTTCTCCGACCGCCGCTTGGCGAAATTGCTCAGCACCGATCAACATGCAGTGCGCAAGCGCCGCTGGGATTTGGCGATTCATCCGGTATACAAGCGGGTGGATACCTGCGCCGCCGAATTCGCCACCGATACCGCGTATCAATATTCGACCTATGAGGAAGAGTGCGAAGCCAATCCCACCAGCCGCAAAAAGATCATGGTGCTAGGTGGTGGGCCCAATCGCATCGGCCAAGGCATCGAGTTCGATTATTGCTGCGTACATGCCGCGATGGCGATGCGCGAGGACGGTTTCGAGACCATCATGGTCAATTGCAATCCGGAAACCGTGTCCACCGACTACGATACCTCCGATCGCTTGTATTTCGAGCCACTGACGCTGGAAGACGTGTTGGAAATCGTGCGCATCGAAAAGCCAGTAGGCGTGATCGTGCAATTCGGCGGGCAAACGCCGTTGAAATTGGCGCGCGATCTGGAAGCGAACGGTGTACCGATTATCGGCACCACGCCAGACGCCATCGACTGCGCCGAAGACCGCGAGCGCTTCCAAAAGCTGCTGCATGAGTTGAAGTTGCTGCAACCGCCGAATCGTACCGCGCGCAGTGGTGAGCAAGCGCTCAAGCTGGCCGAGGAAATCGGTTATCCACTGGTGGTGCGTCCATCGTATGTGCTGGGCGGGCGGGCGATGGAAATTGTGCACGAGAAAGCCGATCTCGAACGCTATATGCGCGAGGCGGTGAAGGTCTCGAATAAATCGCCGGTGCTACTGGATCGCTTCTTGAACGACGCCATCGAAGTCGACGTGGATGCGATTTGCGACGGCGCGGACGTGCTCATCGGCGGCATCATGGAGCACATCGAAGAAGCGGGAGTGCATTCGGGGGACTCGGCATGCTCATTGCCGCCGTATAGCCTGAGCCCGGCACTGCAAACCGAATTGCGTGCGCAGACGGTGCGGCTAGCGCATGCGCTCAACGTCGTGGGCTTGATGAATATCCAATTCGCGATCCAAGGCGAAACGGTGTTCGTGCTGGAGGTTAATCCGCGCGCTTCGCGCACTGTGCCCTTCGTCTCCAAGGCCTGCGGTTTGCCGCTGGCGAAAATTTCCGCGCGCTGTATGGCGGGCCAGACGCTTAAATCTCAAGGGGTCTTGCATGAAGTGATTCCACCGTATTTTTCGGTGAAGGAAGCGGTGTTCCCCTTCATTAAGTTTCCGGGCGTGGATCCGATTTTAGGGCCGGAGATGAAGTCCACCGGCGAAGTGATGGGCATAGCAGATTCCTTCGGCGAAGCCTTTCTCAAATCCCAAATCGCCGCCGGGATCAAGTTACCGGCATCAGGCAAAGTCTTCATCAGCGTGAAACCTTTGGACAAGCCGCGCGTCGTAGAAGTTGGCCGCGCCTTGCTGGAGTTGGGCTTTACGCTGTGCGCCACGCGCGGCACGGCCAATGTGATGCAAGCCGAGGGCTTGACGGTGCAAGTGGTGAACAAAGTGCCGGAAGGCCGCCCGCATATCGTGGACATGATTAAGAGTAAGGAGATCGCGCTCATCATAAACACCGTAGAAGACAAGCGCGCGATTCAGGATTCGTTTGCGATTCGCGCTGCGGCCGAGCAGTTTCGCGTCACTTACTACACCACATTAGCCGGTGCGCGTGCCGCAGTTAATGGTATGCAGCACATGAACGAATTAAACGTATTTGATCTCCAGGGCTTGCATGCGAGCCTCAACGCCCGCTAGCCCACCCTGATAAAAGGAGTGCATGATGAGTAAAGTTCCCTTGACCGTGACCGGCGCTGAAAAACTGCGCGTCGAGTTACACACGCTCAAGACGGTAGAGCGTCCAAAAGTGATCGCTGCCATCGCCGAAGCGCGTGCGCACGGCGATTTGTCGGAGAACGCCGAATACGATGCGGCGAAAGAACGGCAGAGTTTTGTCGAAGGCCGCATTGTGGAGTTAGAGTCCAAGATATCCAACGCGCAGATCATCGACCCTAAGCTCCTGGATGCCGAGGGCAATGTGGTATTCGGCGCGACTGTGGATTTGGAAGATATGGCATCCAACCAGAAAGTCACTTACCAAATCGTGGGCGACGACGAGGCCGATCTCAAACAAGGCAAAATTTCCATCAGCTCGCTGATTGCGCGCGCCTTGATTGGCAAATACCCCGGCGATGTGGCCGAAGTGCAAGCGCCCGGCGGCGTGCGCGAGTATGAAGTGCTGGACGTGAAATATATCTAGCGGCCGATGAAAAACCTATCCGTCAGCCTTGCGCTTATCGCCATTACCCTGTGGGTCGGCAGCCTCTGGGCGATTGGCGGGATTGCCGCGCCCACGTTGTTTTCCGCTTTGCCCGACAAACAACTGGCAGGCATGCTCGCCGGGAAACTATTCACGATCGTCGCCTATGTCGGCATCGCGTGTGGCGTTTACTTGCTAATTTTCCGCCTCGCCACCGAGGGGACGCGTGCCTTCAAGCAATGGTTCTTTTGGATCGTATTGTCGATGCTGGTGCTGACCCTCATCGGCCATTTCGGTATTCAACCGATTATTCAGCACTTGAAAGTGCAAGGCGGTACAGCGGAGGTGATGCAGAGTATGGTGGCTAGCCGTTTTGCGCGCTGGCACGGCATCGCCAGCATTTTGTACCTGATTCAAAGCCTGCTGGGCTTAGCGCTGGTCTTAAAAAATCGGTAGGGGCGAGGCATGCCTCGCCCGCACTGCCTGCATTCAGCGCGGCAAAACCAACTTTGCTTCTGCAGCGCGTTTATATACCACTAAGGTCTTCCCGATGTGCTGCACCGGCGCGGCGGCCAGGGTTTCGCAAATGGTATTCAGCATGACGTCGCGTTCGTCGCGTTCGTCGTTCATTACTTTAATCTTGATGAGTTCATGCGCTTTGAGGGCGGCGGCGATTTCCTTGGAAACGGCAGCGCTCAAACCGGCATCGCCTATCATCACGACCGGGTTAAGATGGTGTGCTTGGGCGCGCAAGAATCGTATCTGGATCGGGTTCAACTTTTTCATGGCGGCAGTTTAATCGATGAAGCGCACTAAAACCAGCAAAGCCTGGATGCAAAAGCATGTTAGCGACCCGTATGTACAGCAGGCCAAACTGCACGGTTACCGTGCGCGCTCGGCTTATAAACTGTTAGAGATCGACGCCAAAGAGCGGCTGCTTAAGCCAGGCATGCGGGTGGTGGACTTGGGGTCCGCACCGGGTGGCTGGTCGCAGGTGGCGGCACAGAAGGTGGGGCCATCCGGTAAGGTGTTTGCGCTGGATTTACTTGAGATGGTCGGCTTGCCTGATGTCATCTTCATTCAGGGCGATTTTACCGAGGCAACGGTGCTGGCTGAGCTTAGCGCTAAACTAAACAGCCAAGCGGTCGATCTTGTTATCTCGGATATGGCCCCCAATATAAGTGGCATTGCGCTGTCGGACCAGGCAAAAAGCTACTATTTGGCTGAACTTGCACTGGATTTTGCCGTCCATCATTTGAAACCGGGTGGAGGCTTGCTGGTTAAAGTGTTTCAGGGCGGTGATTTCGATACTTACTTGAAATCCTTGCGCGAGCGCTTTAAACAAGTGGAGATACGCAAGCCGGATGCCTCGCGCAACCACAGCAAAGAGGTGTATCTGGTGGGTAAGGATATGAATATTTAATGGTAGAGGCGTATCGCACGCCACGGGAATTAGGGTTAGAATGAGTCCAAATTGTCATTTCCTCGTTAAGGAACAGTCTTGAACAACACTTTCAAAACTATCGCTATTTGGCTTGTCATCGGGCTGGTGCTCATGACGCTGTTTTCGCAATTCACGGCCAAGCGCAACACGGCTGCTTCAGTGGATTTTTCGTCTTTCATGCAAGACGTGAAGGGCAAACAAATTGCCGAGGTGCAAATCGACGGCAACACGGTGCGCGGCAAGCGCCAGGACGGCAGCCGTTTTGTGACCTATGCGCCCAACTATATTTGGCTGGTCGATGATTTGCTCAAAAGCGGCGTGAAAATCGAAGCCAAGGCGCCGGAAGAGCAATCCTTGCTCACCAATATTTTCATTTCCTGGTTCCCGATGCTGTTGTTGATCGGCGTATGGGTATTCTTCATGCGCCAGATGCAAGGCGGCGGGCGCGGCGGCGCGTTTTCGTTCGGCAAGAGCCGGGCGCGCATGCTCGACGAATCCACCAACGTCATCACCTTTGCCGATGTGGCGGGTTGCGACGAGGCAAAAGCAGAAGTCTCCGAGTTGGTCGAGTTCCTGCGCGATCCGGGCAAGTTTCAAAAACTCGGCGGCCGCATTCCGCGCGGTGTGCTGATGGTGGGCAGCCCCGGTACCGGCAAGACGCTCTTGGCCAAAGCCATTGCGGGCGAAGCTAAGGTTCCTTTCTTCTCCATCTCCGGTTCCGATTTCGTGGAAATGTTTGTCGGCGTGGGTGCGGCGCGGGTGCGCGATATGTTCGAGCAGGCGAAGAAAAGCGCGCCCTGCATCGTTTTCATCGACGAGATCGACGCCGTGGGCCGCCAGCGTGGTGCAGGCTTGGGTGGCGGCAACGACGAACGCGAACAAACACTGAACCAATTGCTAGTAGAAATGGACGGCTTCGAAGGCACCGCCGGCGTGATCGTGATCGCTGCCACCAACCGCCCCGATGTGCTCGATCCGGCACTGTTGCGTCCGGGTCGTTTCGATCGCCAAGTGGTGGTGCCGCTGCCGGATATCCGCGGCCGCGAGCAAATTCTCATGGTGCACATGCGCAAAGTACCGATCGCCCCGGATGTGCGCGCTGACGTGATCGCGCGCGGCACGCCGGGCATGTCCGGCGCCGATCTGGCTAATTTGGTCAACGAATCGGCATTGTTCGCTGCGCGTAGCAACAAACGCCTGGTGGACATGGAAGATTTTGAACGCGCTAAAGACAAGATTCTCATGGGCGCCGAGCGCCGCTCGATTGTGATGCCCGAGCACGAACGTCGTAATACGGCTTATCACGAATCGGGTCACGCGGTGGTGGCGCGGCTTCTGCCCACGACCGACCCGGTGCATAAAGTCACCATCATTCCGCGCGGGCGCGCACTGGGCGTGACCATGCAGTTGCCGACCGAAGATCGCTATAGCATGGATCGCGAGCACCTCCTGCAAAACATTTCGGTGTTGTTTGGCGGGCGTATCGCGGAAGAGATTTTCATGCACCAAATGACCACCGGCGCTTCGAATGACTTCGAACGCGCAACTGAAATGGCGCGGCGCATGGTGACGCAATGGGGTATGTCCGATGCCCTCGGGACGATGGTGTATGGCGACAACGACGGCGAAGTTTTCCTCGGGCGTTCTATTTCTACGCACAAGAACGTGTCGGAAGCGACGATGCTGAAAGTCGATATGGAAATCCGCCGCATCATCGACGAGCAATATGCGCTGGCGCGGCGCTTGATCGAAGAAAACCGCGACAAGGTCGAGACCATGGCCAAAGCGCTGCTCGAATGGGAAACCATCGACGCCGACCAGGTGAACGACATCATGGAAGGCCGTGCGCCGCGCCCGCCTAAGCCAACGCAACCGCCGGCTCCGCCCTCGCAAAGCAATACACCCAGCGCACCACCTGCGCCGACGACCACGCCGGCGGAAGAAGTTTAACGGCAGTACTGAAGACTGAGGTTTAAGGATTGAGAGGGAAAAGCCTCTCGGTCTCACTCAGTCCTCCATCCTCTATGTTCTCTTGCGGCCGTTTTACCTTCTCCCTCTCCCGCCCGCTTATCATGGGCATCGTCAATGTCACGCCCGATTCGTTTTCCGACGGCGGCCATTTCCGAGATGCCAAACACGCCATTGAATATGCTCTCCAACTGATAGAACAAGGCGCGGATCTGCTCGACATCGGCGGGGAATCTACCCGGCCCAATGCGGCCCCGGTACCGGAAAAAGAGGAGCTGGCGCGCGTGTTGCCGGTGCTGGAAGGCCTGCGTGATACGGGCGTGGCGCTGTCAATCGATACCCAAAAACCTGCTGTCATGCGTGCCGCTATCGAAGTGGGTGCGGATATGGTGAACGACGTGAACGCACTGCAATCACCCGGTGCGCTGGCGGCGGTGGCGGATTCAACTGTCGCGGTGTGCTTGATGCATAAGCAGGGCGACCCGCAAACCATGCAACAGCTCCCTTTGTATTACGATGTGGCGGCCGAAGTGCGGGCTTTTCTGCAAGCGCGGCTGCAAGTCGCACAGGCAGCGGGCATTGCGCGCGAGCGCTTGGTAATTGATCCCGGGTTTGGTTTCGGCAAGAATCTTGAGCATAATGTCACCCTGCTCAGACAATTTCATGCACTGACCGATCTCGGCGTGCCGGTGTTGGCGGGCCTGTCGCGTAAATCCATGCTCGGCAAACTCGCTGGTCTGGAAGTGCATGAACGGGTGCATGCCAGTGTCGCGGCCGCGGTGCTGGCGCTGATGAAGGGTGCGAAGATAGTCAGGGTGCACGATGTGAAGGCGACGCATGATGCGCTTGCAATCGTTAACGCAATAGAGGGATGGCATGAGTAGAAAATATTTCGGCACTGACGGCGTGCGCGGGCGGGTAGGCGAAGCGCCGATTACGCCTGATTTTGTGATGCGGCTGGGCTACGCTGCAGGGCGTATTTTGGCGGGCGGTGACCGGCGCGTGCGCGGCGAACGGCCTAGCGTCATCATCGGCAAGGACACGCGTATTTCCGGCTATATGTTGGAATCCGCGCTCGAAGCGGGCTTATCGGCGGCGGGGGTAGACGTGCTGCTGGTGGGGCCGATGCCGACGCCGGCAGTGGCGTATCTCACGCGTGCCCTGCGCTGCCAGGCGGGCGTTGTCATTTCCGCTTCGCACAATCCTTATCCCGACAACGGCATCAAATTTTTTGGCCCGAGCGGCATGAAACTGGCGGACAAAGTCGAGCGCGCGATCGAAGCCGGTCTTGACGAACCCTTGTACTGCATGCCCTCAGATAAGCTGGGCAAAGCGCGGCGTATTGATGATGCCGACGGACGCTATATTGAGTTCTGTAAAAGCACGTTTCCGAATGAACTGGATTTGCGCGGCATGCGCATCGTGTTGGATTGCGGCCACGGCGCGACTTACCACATCGCGCCGTCTGTGTTCCACGAGCTGGGCGCGGAAGTCATTGCCATCGGCGTCAAACCGGACGGGCTCAACATCAATCTCGACTGCGGTTCGACGCATCCCGAAGCTTTGCAGCGTGCGGTGCGCGAAAACCAAGCCGATCTCGGCATTGCCTTCGACGGCGACGGCGACCGGGTGATGATGGTCGATGCCGACGGCACGCTCTACGACGGCGATCTCATGCTCTATATCATCGCGCATTATCGCGCTAAGCAGGGTTTGCTCAAGGGCGGTGTGGTGGGCACAGTGATGAGCAATCTCGGCCTGGAACACGCCTTCGACAAAAATAAAATCCCGTTTGCGCGCGCCGCGGTGGGCGACCGCTACGTGCTAGAGGTGCTGGAAGAGAAAGGCTGGCAATTGGGCGGCGAATCCTCCGGTCATATTATTTGCCGTGACAAACACAGTACCGGCGACGGCATTATTTCTGCATTGCAAGTGCTGCATGCGCTACGCGCCGGCAAGCGCACACTGAAAGAAGCGGCCAAGGACGTCACCGTCTATCCGCAAGTGTTGATCAATGTGCCGATCAACAAGGGCTTTGATTTCCGCGATAGTATTCCGGTGCAAGCGCTGTTGGTCGAGGCCGATACCACGCTCAGAGGCAATGGCCGCGTGCTGTTGCGCAACTCCGGCACCGAGCCGGTGTTACGCGTGATGGTGGAAGGCAAGGATTCCAGCGTGGTACAGCAGTGGGCGAAGAGACTCGCCGCGTGTATAGAAGAGTCTGCGCAAATCGCCTAATTTTCCGCCTCCTGTTGCAAGGGAGGCGGAATTACCCCAGCAAAGTACCCCACAAGGTTTTTACGCCGGCTATATGCCGCGCCACATGCTCAGGCGCTACGCGTGCTTCACGCTTTCCCTGCATGCGCTGATGGTGTTGCAGGGTTCTGAATTCGCGATAGGCGGCACGCACCGCTTCCGCCGTTTCTTGCGCGACTAAATCATATTCCGCCGCGCGCGCAAGCAGCGCCAGGTTGCCAATATTGTCGGCAAGGCTGGGGTAGGCATGCGCGTGCGCTAGCACCAAATATTGCACTAAGAATTCGATATCGATAATTCCACCCGGATCGTGCTTCAGGTCGAACCAGGCGCTCTTGTTGGGATGCGCATCGCGCATTTTTTCGCGCATGGCAGATACTTCTTGGCGCAGGGCCGCGGCATCGCGTGACAGACAGACGATCTTGCGCCGGATGCGCTCGAACGCTGTGCCGATGTGTGCGTCACCCGCAACGAAGCGTGCCCGGGTGAGCGCTTGATGTTCCCAAACCCAGGCTTTTTCTTGCTGATACTGTTCGAATGCCGCGATAGAGCTGACCATTAATCCGGATGCGCCATCCGGTCGTAGACGTAAATCGGTTTCATACAGAATGCCCGCGGGGGTGAGGGTGGTAAGCCAGCTATTGATGCGTTGCGCTAGCCGCGCATAATTTTCCGGCGCGGCGTCATCAGCGTCATCGTACAGAAATACAATGTCGAGATCAGAAGCATAACCGAACTCCTTACCCCCCAATTTGCCGTAGCCGATGATAGCGAAACCTGGCGTATCCCTATGCTTGCGTGTGAGCGAAGCCCAAGCTAAGCGCAGCACTTCTTTCAAAATACATTCGGCTAAGGCAGTGAGCTCGTCGCTGTGTATCTCAATCGGCAGCACGCCTTCCAAATCTTGCGCCAAGAGATGAAATGTCTGCGCATGTTTGAAGTGGCGCAAGGTATCCATCTCGCGCTCGGTGCCAGGAAAATCGTTCAATTCTTCGCGTAAGCGCTGGGCGAGCAGTGGCCAATCGCGCTTTTCCATCAGTGCGTGCGTGTCAAGCAACTCGTCGAGCAGCAGCGGGTGCTGCGTTAAATAATCCGCTGCCCAGGGGCTCGCGCTACAAACCCGTGCAACATGGGTGAGGGTGTTGGGATATTCGGCCAGGAGCGCAAGATAGGATTCGCGGCGACTGATGGCTTCCATGAGGGTGATCATGCGCGCGAGTGTTTCGCTGCCTGCGCCATGGTGCGCGGCTTCTACAATGATGCGCGGCATCAAGGCATCGAAGCGTGCACGGCTTTCGGTGGGTAGATTGCGATAGCGCTGGCTGTGTTTCACGCGATCAAGTTGTCCGGCGGCCGCAGCGGAATCGGTATAGCCTAATTGCGCCAGGGCTTCGCTGGCGTCTTCTTCTTTATTCCAGGGCGACGCTTCATCGATAGCTTGCTCGCCGGTGGAAAAAATTTGTTCGAAATACGTTTCGACCAAGGTGCGCTGAGTATCGAGCAGGCGTTTAAATTCCTCCCAATGACTTGCGCCCATGGCTTGCGCAATCAACGCACGGTCAGTGTCCGAAACAGGTAAAGCTTGGGTTTGCGCATCATCGAGATACTGTAGGCGATGCTCTAGATTACGTAACAGCGTATATGCCGCATGCAGCTCCCGCACCGTTTTCGCTGGTAGCAGATTGCGTGCGCCAATGGCATCCAGCGTGGCGCGCGTGGGGCGCAATTGCAGCCCGGCTTCCTTTCCGCCGCGAATCAATTGAAATACTTGGGCGATGAACTCGACCTCGCGAATGCCGCCGGGGCCGAGTTTGATGTTGTCCGCCAGCTCGCGCCGTGCGACTTCGCGCCGGATTTGCGCGTGCAGGCCGCGCATCGAAGCGAATGCACCGTAGTCGAGATATTTGCGATAGACAAAAGGGCGTACCAATTCGTTCAAGCCCGTGGCATCGCCGCTCAGGGCGCGGCCTTTGATCCACGCGTAGCGTTCCCACTCGCGGCCCTGGGTGAGGAAATACTGTTCCAGCATGGCGAAGCTCGATACCACCGGGCCGCTCTCGCCATACGGCCGCAATCTTAAATCCACGCGAAACACGTAGCCCTCGGGCGTAAGTTCGGACAGCGCTTGAGTGAGCTTCTGGCCGAGCAGGGTAAAGTATTCGTGGTTGGAACGCGTAGTGGGGCCGCTGCTTGCGCCGTCTTCCGGATAGAGGTAAATCAAATCTACATCGGACGAGACATTGAGTTCACCGCCGCCCAGCTTGCCCATGGCGACCACGATCAAATTTTGCTGCTTACCGGACTCTTCGCCGATGGGTGCGCCATAGCTTTGTTGCAGCCAGTGATCGAGATGCCCTAGCGCTTCTTGGATCGCCAATTCGGCCAACTGGGTGATGCTGGTCATGACTTCGCCCAGATCGGCGCGCCCAGATAAATCGCGTACCATCAGCCGCAACACTACGCGCTTCTTTAACGCCCGCAGTGCGCGTTTCAGGCTGGTTTCGTCGCTGATAGCCTGTGCGGCGAGGAAGGCTTGCATCTCGTCACGTTCGAAGGGGCGCTCCAGTCCGGCGTGCAATTCGTCGCGCAAAGCCGGCTCGGCGGCGAGCAACCGCTGGCCATAACGAGTATGGCGCAGTGCGGCATCAATCAAGGTATCAAGCGCAGGCATCGGCAAGAAGCATCTTTTGGTAAGATAGCAGGAACCTAATTCTATGCGGTTTAGCCTAGAACAAGAACTATTGGAGGCCTTATGGCAAACATCGAATCTGTATTGAACGAAAATCGCTTATTCCCCCCGAGCGAGGCTTTCAAAAAAAATGCGACTGTTTCCGGCATCGCGGCGTATCAGGCTTTGTGTAAAGAGGCAGAGCAGGATTACGAAGGATTCTGGGCCAAACGTGCGCGCGACTGGATTCAATGGCACAAGCCGTTTACGCAGACCTTAGACGAGCACGACGCACCGTTTTATAAATGGTTCTACGATGGCGAGCTGAATGTCTCCGCCAACTGTCTCGACCAGCATCTGCAATCGCAACCGAATAAAACGGCGATCATCTTCGAAGCTGACGATGGCAAAGTCACTACCGTCACTTACAAAATATTGCATCAGCGCGTGTGCCAATTCGCGAACGGCTTGAAATCCATCGGCGTGCAGTTGGGTGACCGCGTCATCATCTACATGCCAATGAGCATCGAGGCGGTGGTGGCGATGCAAGCCTGTGCCCGCATCGGCGCGATACATTCGGTGGTGTTCGGCGGCTTCTCCGCGAAGAGTCTGCATGAACGCATCATCGACGCCGGCGCGAAAGTGGTGATCAGCGCCGACGAAGGCTTGCGCGGCGGCAAAAGCGTGCGCTTGAAAGATGCTGTGGATGAAGCGATCGCTATGGGCGGCTGCACGACGCTCGAAAAAGTCGTGGTGTATAAGCGCACCGGCAATACGGTCCACTGGAACGCCCAGCATGATGTGTGGTGGTGTGATCTCACCCAAGGTCAGTCTGAAGTATGCGAGCCGGCCTGGGTGAATGCCGAACATCCTCTGTTCATTCTTTACACCTCCGGATCCACCGGCAAACCCAAAGGCGTGCAACATGCCAGCGCTGGTTATTTGCTGGGCGCGATCCTGTCCATGAAGTGGGTCTTCGACTACAAACCGGACGACATCTACTGGTGCACCGCCGACGTGGGTTGGATCACCGGTCACACTTATGTCGCCTATGGGCCCTTGGCGCTGGGCGCGACCCTATTCATGTTCGAAGGCATTCCCACTTATCCGCATCCGGGCCGGTTTTGGGAATTGATCCAGAAACACAAAGTGACGACGTTTTACACCGCGCCCACCGCGATCCGCTCCTTGATCAAACTCGGTTCCGATTTGCCCAGGCAATACGATCTCTCCTCGTTGCGCTTGCTCGGTACCGTGGGCGAGCCGATCAACCCCGAAGCGTGGATCTGGTATCACGAAGTCGTGGGCCAAGCCCGCTGCCCCATCGTCGATACCTGGTGGCAAACCGAAACCGGCTGCAACATGATCTCGCCCTTGCCGGGTGCGGTGCCGACCAAACCTGGCTCATGTACCTTGCCGCTACCGGGCATTCAAGCCGATATCGTCGATGAACACGGCGGCCCGGTGGAAAAAGGCCAAGGCGGTTATCTCGTCATCAAGCGCCCCTTCCCCTCGCTGCTGCGCACACTATGGGGTGACCCGGAGCGCTTCAAGAAAACCTATTTCCCGCCGGAAATGGGCGGCAAAACCTATCTCGCCGGCGACTCGGCGCACCGCGATCAAGACGGCTACTTCTGGATCATGGGCCGCATCGATGACGTGCTGAATGTCTCCGGCCATCGTTTAGGCAGCATGGAAATCGAATCCGCACTGGTGGCCAATGCGCTGGTGGCGGAAGCTGCCGTGGTCGGCAAGCCGCATGAGATCAAAGGCGAAGCGGTCGTGGCTTTTGTAGTGCTCAAAGGCATACGCCCCGAAGGCGATGCTGCGAAAAAAATCGTCGCCGAATTGCGCGATTGGGTCGCAAAAGAAATTGGCCCCATCGCCAAACCGGACGAAATTCGCTTCGGCGACAATCTGCCTAAAACGCGCTCGGGAAAAATCATGCGGCGCTTGTTGCGGGCCATCGCCAAGGGTGAGGAGATCACGCAGGATATTTCGACGCTGGAAAATCCGGCGATTCTAGAGCAGTTGAAACAAACGGTCGTTTAGTCTTAAGCGACAAGGCGACTTCCCCCTGGGGAGTTGCGAGCCCCTTTTGCCACATTGGAAAAGGGGCTCGATTGAGATTAGCGCCGGCCTACCGAATTTCGCGCAAATCCTAACGACTCGGGCGTGATCTCAGGCGGGGCGGCTTCGTGTTTTGGCAAGCTAGTCTGCGTTGCGTTGACGGGATCCGCAGCACGGGAGGTTGCGGTGGCCTCGGTGAGCAAACCAATATCACCTGAAATGACGCCGCCTTGCTCTATGGTTACCGTGCCGTAACGAATCTTGCCCTTTACTTTCCCGGTCGAGCGGATGACGAGATGTTCGCGGACGGTGAGTTCGCCATCGAATAGCCCGCCCACTTCCGCGATGTCGATTTCCGCTTTGCCGACGAACACGCCGCTCTCCGAGATGCGGATTTGGCGGCTATTCATTGCGGCTTCTACCCGGCCTTCCACCACCAAGATGTCGCAGTTGGTGATTTCAGCACCTTGCAGTTTAATATTCGGCCCGACGATCAATTGGTTTCCTTCTTCTTTCACTGCTGGTTTGGCTGCCTCCGGTTGCGTAAGGGGTAGCGGCGCAGTACTTGGCAGTTCGCTTTTCGGTGCTTCGGGTGTTGGCGCGCGGGGAATGTTCGACCTGAAGGGTTCGGACTGCATATACTTTTTCAACATGGGACGACTTCTCCTCGGTGATGTTTCGGTTAGGTATGTGCATTGCGATGCCGGATCGCATTGCTCCTAAGCGCATCGCAAGATATATGCCATTGCATACCGTGCAAGCGATTCAGCTGCTTGGCGAAATCGCCCAGTGTTTACGCGCGATTTTTACCTAAATTTGTCGCTGCTCGACGACAGCTTTTTCTGTGTGTTGACGCCTGGCTCTTAAGAAACAGACGGATAGTCTGGATACAGCGTGTCGTCGATTAGCGACGTGCTTTAGCGGTAGGTAAAAATCATTTTCGAGCTACACCCGTGAGCGAAGATAGGCAGCGCCTATTTCATGCATGACGACGTGTGGCGATGGCGTGTTGCCTAAATGCGTGAATTGCTTGTCACGCAAGAAGTGGTGCCCACCATGAGAAAAATATAGGCAGTAGCAACCGTATTACTTTATGTACCCCTGATTTGACGCCAGCGCGCAGCATCCGGGAGGCCTAGCGCGAGTTTGCAAAATACCCGGTAAATCAGTATAATGCGCGGCTTTCCCAGTCTAGGCTTAAAGGGTCTAGCCGTGAAAAGCCATTTAACCTTGCCTCACCGTTAAGCACGCGGGAGGCATTACCCAGAAGGAGAGTGCATGCGTCATTATGAAATCTGTTTTATCGTCCATCCGGACCAGAGCGAGCAAGTGCCGGGCATGATCGAGCGTTATAAAGCGACGATCGCCACCCGTAGCGGCGTGATTCATCGCCTCGAAGATTGGGGCCGCCGCCAACTCGCATACCCTATCCAGAAAATCCACAAGGCGCATTACGTGCTCATGAATATCGAGTGCGATCAAGTCACTTTGGACGAGCTGGAGCATGCCTTCAAATTCAACGACGCTGTGTTGCGCCACCTCATCATTAAGATGGACGGCCCAATGACTGAGCCTTCGCCGATGATGCGCGAAGAGAAGCCGCGCGAAGAGAGGCCTCGGCCGGTAGTAACGGAGCGAGTTGTAACCGAGGAGGCGGCAGCTCCTGGAGCGTAATACGGGGCCTTGCAACCGGACGCAATTATGCGGCCGCTTGGAGACCCGAGGCGCGTTGCGCTTCAGCCCGGCAGGCGTGGCCTTGGTGGAATTCACCATCGCCCACCGCTCGGAGCAGAAAGAAGCGAATGTGCTGCGCAAAGTGGACTATGTGTTGCACGCCATCGCGGCAGAGGAAATGGCGCAGAAAATCGCCCAGCTCCCCGCCAAGTGCACGGTGAAAGCTACCGGATTTTTGGCAAAAGCCAGCCGTACCGATTCAGCGTTGGTGTTGCATGTGCAAAATATCGAATTGATCGAATAGAGGTGAACCATGTCACGTCAAATGTTTAAACGTAGAAGGTATTGCCGCTTTACCGCGGAAGGTATCAAACAAGTGGACTACAAAGATGTGAGTCTGCTGAAGGATTTCATCAACGAAAATGGCCGGATTATTCCGGCGCGGATTACCGGCACCAAGGCGCGTTTTCAACGCCAGCTGTCGGTAGCGGTGAAACGCGCGCGCTTCTTGGCGCTGATGCACTACACCGATCTGCACTAAGGGGCGCGCGATGCAAATTATTCTCATGGAAAAAGTCGCCAATCTCGGCCAGCTTGGCGATGTGGTGAAAGTGAAAGATGGCTATGCGCGCAATTTCCTGATTCCTCAGGGCAAAGCGCGGCGTGCCACGGAAACCAACTTGCAAGCCTTCGAGGCGCGCCGCGCCGAGTTGGAAAAGCAGCAAGCCGAGCATTTGGTGCAAGCCCAAGCGCGCGCCGAGAAGTTGGAAGGCTTCATGCTGCAGATCACGCAGAAGGCGGGTCCGGACGGCAAACTGTTCGGCTCCGTGACCAACGTCGATATTGTCGAGGCGCTCAAGGGCCAAGGCTATGAAGTGACTAAAGCCGAAGTGCGCATGCCGCTTGGTCCGCTTAAGCAGATCGGCGATTATCCGATCACTTTAGCGTTCCATACCGACGTCACCGCGGCCATTACTGTCTCGGTACTGGGCACAGCGTAATAGTGCGGTTGTTTTGCATGAAAAGGGCCGCTTAGCGGCCCTTTTCGTTTGTCCGGCCAGCGACTTATAGTAAGCGGCTATTCTGTGCTAACCTGCTTTTTTCCGGCGGTGCTCCATGGGCGATAATCAACTTGACGCGATCAAACTTCCCCCGCATTCGGTGGAAGCCGAACAATCGGTACTGGGCGGGCTGCTGCTCGAAAACCACGCGTGGGAGCGCATCGCCGATCTCATCACCGAACAAGATTTCTACCGCCACGATCATCGCCTGATTTACCGTCATATCACCCGGCTACTCGATGCGAGTAAACCGGCGGATGTGGTGACGGTGTCGGAATCGCTCGAATCCAGCAAAGAATTGACTACCGTTGGCGGGCTTGCTTATCTCGGCGCGCTGGCGCAAAACACACCGAGCGCCGCCAACATCCGGCGCTATGCCGAGATCGTGCGCGACCGCGCCATTCTGCGCGGCTTGGTGGAAGTCGGTACGAGTATCGCCGATTCCGCCTATAGCCCGATGGGCCGTTCGGCCAGCGAATTGCTTGACCAAGCCGAAGGCAAAATATTCGAGATCGCCGAGGCCGGTTCGCGCGGCAAGCAAGGCTTCATGGAATTGCAGCCGCTGTTGACGCAAGTGGTGGAACGCATCGACATGTTGTTTCAGCGCGACAATCCGAGCGATATTACGGGCATCCCCACCGGCTTCACCGACTTGGACCAAAAAACGTCCGGCTTGCAGCCGGGCGATCTGGTGATCGTCGCTGGTCGTCCGTCGATGGGTAAGACCGCTTTCTCGCTCAACATCGCCGAGCATGTGGCGCTGGAATCGGGCCTGCCGGTTGCGGTGTTCAGTATGGAGATGGCCGGCACACAGCTCGTGATGCGGCTGATGGGTTCGGTGGGTAAGCTCGATCAGCATAAAGTACGTACCGGCCGCTTGCAGGACGACGATTGGCAGCGCTTAACCTATGCGGTAGGTAAGCTCAATGATGCGCCTTTATATATCGACGAATCGGCGGCTTTAACTGCGCTGGAACTGCGCGCAAGGGCGCGGCGTTTACACCGCCAATGCGGCAAGCTGGGCTTGATCGTGATCGACTATATCCAACTTATGTCCGCCACCCGCCAAGGTGAAAACCGCGCCACCGAAATCTCGGAAATTTCGCGCTCCTTGAAGGCGCTGGCGAAAGAGCTCGATGTGCCGGTGATTGCACTCTCGCAGTTGAATCGCAGCCTGGAGCAACGCCCTAACAAACGGCCGGTGATGTCCGATCTACGCGAATCGGGCGCTATCGAACAAGACGCGGATTTGATCCTGTTCATTTACCGCGACGAAGTGTACAACCCGGAAACGCCGGAAAAAGGCATATCCGAAATCATCATTGGCAAGCAGCGTAACGGTCCCATCGGCACCGTGCGCTTGGCCTTCCTCGGCGAATACACGCGCTTTGAAAATCTGGCGCATGGAAGCTATCAAGATCATTAGCCATAACCAGCAGAGGTCGTGGTAAAAAGCACAATATGACTCGCCCGATCCAGGCTATCGTTCATCCGTCCGCTCTCGTTAATAATCTGCTCGTCGCGCGCCAAGCCGCGCCCACCGCCAAAATTCTCGCGGTAGTCAAAGCCAACGGTTATGGCCATGGTCTACTACGGGTAGCGAAAGCCTTGGAGGAATGCGATGGCTTCGCCGTGCTCTCGCTGGAAGAAGCGGTGCGATTACGCGAGGCCGGTTTTGCGCAAACGATCTTGTTGTTGGAAGGGGTGTTCGAGGAAGTAGAACTGGCGGTGGTCGCGGAGCATCAGCTCAGCGTAGTCATCCATACCCAAGAACAAATAGAATGGCTGAAACGCGCGTGGTCGCCGGTGCGGATCGACGTTTTTCTCAAACTGAATACCGGCATGAACCGGCTGGGTTTCTCACCGGAGGCTTTTCCGCAAGCGCTGGCGGCGCTCCAAACCTGTCCGGTGCTGGGCCGGATCACGCTCATGACACACTTTGCCTGCGCTGATGAAGCGGCGGGTGTGAGCGAACAGTGCGCACGATTTAATGCATTAACACAAGCGCTGGCTTTGCCGACGTGCCTGGCCAACTCCGCCGCCTTGCTGCGCAATCCGGAGACGCATGGTACTTGGGTGCGGCCTGGTATCATGCTCTATGGCGCTTCGCCCTTCGCTGAGCAGCGTGCGGCGGATTTGGGACTCGAACCCGCGATGAGTTTGGTGTCGAAAGTGATCGCCGTGCAACGCGTAAAGGCCGGGGCGCGCGTGGGTTACGCTGGCGCCTACACGGCGGAAAGCGATAAGCGCATCGGCGTGGTTGCCTGCGGCTATGCCGATGGTTATCCACGTCATGCGGGTAGCGGCACGCCGATTTTGGTCGATGGCGTGCGTACCCAAACCCTGGGCCGGGTGTCGATGGATATGCTGTACGCCGATCTTACGCAATTGCCCAATGCGGGTATCGGTAGTCCGGTCACGCTCTGGGGCGAGAATTTACCCGTTGAGGAAGTGGCGCGCGCCGCAGGCACCATCAGCTATGAATTGTTATGCGCGCGCGCGGAACGCGTACCATTCGTCGAAGCTTAGCTACTCTTGCGTTACAGTGGTTTGCGCTTCTTGCGCGCCCTGATATTGTTTAACGAATGCTTTCTTAAGGTTGCTCATGGCGAAAGCCAAATCCATTTATACCTGCACCGAATGTGGCGGCCAAAGCTTGAAGTGGCAGGGCCAATGCCCGCATTGCAACGCTTGGAATACGCTGCTGGAAACCATTTCCGAGGCAACGTCCAGCGGCGTCGGCAATCGCTATAGCGCGCTGGCCGCGGACGGCAAGCTGCAAACCCTGGCCGAGGTGGAGGCGTTAGAAGTACCGCGTGCGCCGACCGGCGTGGCGGAGTTGGATCGGGTGCTGGGCGGCGGTTTGGTGGAAGGCGCGGTGGTGCTGATCGGCGGCGACCCCGGCATCGGCAAATCGACGCTGTTGTTGCAAGCGCTGGCGCATATGAGCACGTCGCAAAAAGTGCTGTATGTGAGCGGCGAAGAATCGCCGCAGCAGATCGCATTGCGCGCCAAGCGGCTTGCTCTCAATGCCAGCGCGGTGGGCTTGCTGGCCGAAATAAATTTGGAAAAGATCATCTCCCTGCTCAAACGCGAGCAGCCCAAAGTGGCGGTGATCGATTCGATTCAAACCGTGTATTCCGAAGCGCTGCAATCCGCGCCGGGTAGCGTGGCGCAAGTGCGCGAGTGTGCGGCGCAGTTGACGCGCTACGCCAAGCAGGCCGGTACCTCGATGATTTTCGTCGGCCACGTCACCAAGGAAGGCGCGCTCGCCGGGCCGCGCGTGCTGGAACATATGGTGGATACGGTGCTGTACTTCGAGGGCGAGACCAGTTCCAGTTTTCGCTTGGTACGTGCGTTTAAAAATCGCTTCGGTGCGGTGAACGAACTGGGTGTGTTCGCTATGACCGAAAAAGGACTGCGCGAAGTGAGCAACCCCTCGGCCTTGTTTCTGTCACATCACGTGCAAGAAGTGCCGGGCTCTTGCGTCATGGTGACGCAAGAGGGTACACGGCCCTTGCTGGTAGAAATCCAAGCGCTGGTAGACGAAGCCCACGCGCCCAATCCACGCCGGCTGAGCGTGGGTTTGGAGCAAAATCGTTTGGCGATGCTGCTGGCGGTGCTGCACCGGCATGCGGGCATTGCTTGTTTCGACCAGGATGTGTTCGTGAACGCCGTGGGCGGGGTGCGTATCACCGAGCCGGCGGCGGATTTGGCGGTGCTGCTGGCGATCGTGTCCTCACTCAAAAATAAACCGCTGCCCGAAAAAATGGTGGTGTTTGGCGAGATCGGTCTGGCGGGCGAGGTGCGGCCAGTGCAGCGTGGCCAGGAGCGCTTGAAAGAAGCGGCTAAACTTGGCTTCACACGTGCCGTTATTCCAAAAGCAAATAAGCCCAAGCAGACGATCGCAGGCATGGAGATCGTTGCAGTGGGGCGCCTGGAAGAAGCGGTTGCGAATTTTCGGTAAATCTTCTACAATGACAACGTAATTTTCCATATATTTCATATTGCGGAAAATCACAAGATAACAAATGATTAACTGTTAAAACGCGGTTTTCCTCATGCACACTGGGGAGAGGAAGCCCCGCATTATTATCAAGGTGGTAAAGGAACGTGGAGGCCACTCAAACCATCGCGCCTGAATGGCGCCCGATTCCGCCGCGTGCGACGCAGCTTGCTTATGCTGCGCGCAGCGATACTGGTCGCGTGCGCAGCAGTAATGAGGATAGTCTAGAATTCGACCTAGAAACGGGGCTGATGGTGCTGGCGGACGGCATGGGCGGTTGCAATGGCGGCGAAATCGCGAGCGCGATGGCGATCAATATTGTTTCGGGCGAGTTTCGACAATTACCTTTAACGTTGCCATCAGACGAAGTGGCGTCAGCCGGTCTGAGTAGTGCGGCGATGCGCTTGTGTACCGCGATTGCCAAGGCTAATCGCGAGATATATCAGCATGGGCTCATGCAGCCGCAACTTTCCGGCATGGGCACGACACTGGTTGCAGCCTTGTTTTTAGGCGCGCGCGTGACGATTGCCAGCATCGGCGATTCGCGGGTGTATCGCTTGCGGCAGGGGCACTTCGAGCAACTCACGGTGGATCACACTGTGGTGCAAGAGCAAGTTGAGTATGGATTGATTACGCCGGAACAGGCCCGGCTCGCTGGCAGCCGCGGGTTGATCACCCGGGCACTGGGCGTGGAAGCGGGTGTGGAAGTCGATGTGCAAGAGCAGCCGATACTGCCCGGCGATGTGTTTTTGCTATGCTCCGACGGCTTGTTCGATATGTTGGACGACACGGAAATTCAGTTCGTGATTGACCATGCCGGCGGCGACTTGGAAACTGCGGCGGAGCACCTGATTGATGCCGCTAACCACAAAGGCGGTTACGATAATATTTCGGTGATTTTGGCGCGGGCAGCGTAGGCTGCGCTTCCGCCACCCTATCTGGCGACGGAAGTGATATGTCTAAACTGATTATTTACGACCAGGACGGTGCCGCGGTGCGAGAGCAGCAACTCGATCGCGAGCGCGTCAAGATCGGCCGTCGCGCCGATAGCGACATCCCGCTCGAACATATATCCGTGAGCGGCGAACATGCGCTCATTACCACCATCCGCAATGACTCTTTTCTGCAAGATCTCGGCAGTACCAATGGCGTGCGCGTGAATGGCAAACTGGTCAAGAACCATCACTTGCAGAATGGCGACGAGATCAATATCGCCATCTTTAATCTTAAATATGTGTTCGAACCTTGGGTGATGCCGGAGAGTTCCTGGCCCGACACCGTGACCAACACCCTCAAGCAATCGGTGATGGCCGCCGCAGGCGCCAATGCGACGCTGCTAGAAATGGGCGTGGATGATAACTTTGATCTGACCCGCGAAATGACCGGCAACCGGATGTTCGATAGTCCTGCCGTAGGCAAGGAAGCGACTGCGGTAGCAGAAAGATCGCGGCCCGGCATGCTACGTTTGATGGGCGGGGGGGCGGGAGCGGGTAAGCAATTGGAGCTGACCAAGCCGGTACTCACATTGGGTAAGCCAGGCATTCAAACTGCGGTGATTGGGAAAAAATCGGCGGGGTACTTTTTGACTTATGTCGAAGGGGTGAGTTATCCCTTAGTCAATGGTGTCGAAGTTGGCGCGACGCCGTATCCTCTGCAAGATCACGACATTGTCGAGGTGGCGGGGACCCGCCTGGAGTTTTTTTATAAGTGAGCAGTGAGCGGTAAACTAAGCGCCGCTTATGGCTTGACCTTGCCGCGCGAGGCCAATTCTGCGCGCACGCCATTATATATTGGCCCCCACACCGGATGGCCGATTTCAGTAGCTTCTAATTTAAAGCCCGGATCAATTTCGAACGCACGGCGGAATTCGTCGCGGCATTGCTTTTCTTGATTCGACGAGCAGTAAATGAAGGCAAGGTATTTGTGGGCCGCAACTTGGTCGGAATTGAACGTGAGCCCCAGATGAAGCGCCTCTTGTAGACTTTTCTGGGCCGTGCTCAAGTTACCATCCTCATATTGCCGAATGCCGGTATTCAGGGTTTGCTCGGCCTTGCGCGGCGCAAGTTTGTCGATGCCGATCTCGCGCGCAGTTTGCGAGGCACAGCCAGTGACGAGTAATACAGCGGCGGCCACTATCAGCCAGCGGAACAGTTTCATGGTTTGCTCTCTCAATTTTGGAACTTGTATTTTATTTTATGCGTGCTGCCGGGTGCGAGATCAATGGTCTTTGAATACGGGCTAAAGGTTGCGTTGACGATCAGAATAGTGTGTTTGCCAGAAGATAATTTCAAATCATGCAGAGGCGGGGTAACGCCGAGACGCTGGCCGTCGACGAAGACCTCGCCCCAGGGACTGATGGCCAGCGTGACAGAGGCGTCGCCCATGGCAGTAGGCTTAGAAATCGTTTCGGATTTTTTCGCGGTATTGATTTTGGCTTTTTCGTTTTTCGTTTTGGTTTTTTCCGTGGCCTGGGTTAAAACCGGCTTGTCCGCCGGGGTTGCCTCGTGTTTGGTATCGCTAACCTCTTTTGGCGCATCGGCTATGGCAAGTACTGGCGCAGCGGGTTGCGCCGCCGGTGCCGCCTGCTGTGCCATGCCGGGGCTAAGACTCGTTGCGGGTGGGGCTGCTTGGCTTGACGTTGTGGTCGGCGGCGCGGGTTGTTGTTTGGTCTTGCTCAAAACAACGACTGCAGCAAAGGTGACAATCATCGCCGGGATTGCGGCATAAAGCATAAAGCGTTGCGTGTTCCACCAACCATCGCGCGAAGCGAGCCCGTTTACGGTGCCAGAGGCGTTGGCGTTGAGGGGCACTAAGCTGGGCATAATTTGGGTGGTGTCGCCCAAATTCTCGCGCAGCTGCTTGCGGCGCTCCATGCTCTCTTCCGGCTTAGGTTGTTCACCGGAGGCCGAGATATCCATGGTTTTGTAGCGCTTAAGATCGCGCGCCATTTCCTTGGCATTTTGGTAGCGTTTGTCCGGATGCTTAGCCAGCGCTTTGAGCACGATAAAGTTAATCGAGTCGGGGATGTTCTGGTTGAAGGCTTTGGGCGGGATCGGCTCATCGTTCAGAATCTGATACATGATGGCGCTGATATTTTCGCCCGCGAATGGTGTTTTTCCGGCGAGCATTTCATACAGCACCACGCCGAGCGAAAAAATATCGGAACGGCCATCGACGGCTTGCCCCACCACTTGCTCCGGCGACATGTACTTGGGCGAACCCATCACCATCCCGGACATGGTGCGCGAGGCGGAAGACATTTGCGCGATGCCGAAGTCGGTGATTTTTACCAAGCCGTTTTTCATCACCATTACATTGGCCGGCTTGACGTCGCGATGGACGATGCCATGTTCGTGCGCAAATCCCAAACCATCGGCGACTTGCGAGGCGATATGCGTTATTTTTTCGATCGGCAGTACGACACCGGAGTCGAGAATTTCACGCAGTTCCTTGCCTTCCAGGAACTCCATCGCCATATAGGCCACGCCTTCAGTGCGGCCGACGTCGTAGACAGTGACGATATTGGGATGGTTGAGTTTGCCGGCAGACTGCACTTCACGTTGGAAGCGCTTCTCGAAATTGGCCAGCTCCTCTTTGGAGAGGTCGAGGTTGATGGTTTTGATCGCGACCGTGCGGTCGATGAGCGGATCTACGGCCTTGTAAACGACGCCCATGGCGCCCTGACCGATCTCCTCGACGATCACGTAGCGGCCGAGTTTCTCGATGACCATGTAATTTAAGGAATATGCCGGCAAGTTAGGAGACCTAAAGTAGTTTTTATCGGCAACCGTGTCAAGTTACTGAACCCCAGCGTGCCTCAAGTTTTGCTACACGCCACCCGTTAAACGGGAGACTGCGCATTGAGTTTGGCACAAAAACTGCTATTTTAAGTAAAAATCCTTGTGGGGTATAAGGTATTCTAGCTGCATGAACAAAAGTTAAATTATGCCAGCAACGGCAACGGTAACATTTCAAAACGCGTTATACAAATAAGCCTGCGGTTGCCTAGCGGGAGAGAGTGCGATCGATGAAGCTCAAGCATGCGCTTACCATAGCCAGCGCGACCGACGCGGGCCTGGTTAGAAATTTCAATGAGGACAGCGTTACGGCCGACGAAGATTCCGGCCTCGTAGTGCTGGCCGACGGCATGGGTGGCTATAAAGCCGGCGATGTGGCGAGCGGTATGGCGACCATGATTATTGGCAACGAACTCAAAGAAAAGTTTGCCAAAGGGGTGGGAAAGTCCAACGGTGTGGACTTAGAGACTGAGTTATTGCGCGATGCGGTGAGCCGTGCCAACCAAGCCATCTATCATGCGGCACACAATAAAACACAGTTTCAGGGTATGGGCACCACCGTTGTCATCACGCTGTTCCGCGATAATATTGTGACTATCGCGCACGTTGGCGATTCACGCTTGTACCGTTTACGTAACGACAAATTGGAGCAACTTACGGTAGACCATTCCTTGTTGCAAGAGCAGGTGCAACTGGGGCTGATATCGACCGAAGACGCCCGGGTTTCGCATAATCGCAATTTGGTGACGCGCGCCTTGGGCGTGAACCAGACGATAGCCGTGGACGTGCGCCAAGAGCGCTCACAGCCGGGTGACATTTACTTGCTATGTTCCGATGGCTTGAACGATATGGTGGATGACGCCGATATCGAGCTCGCGATGGTGTCGATCAAGGAGAATATTCCCTTGTTGGTACAGCAGTTGGTGCTGATGGCCAACGACAACGGCGGTCACGACAATATTTCGGTCGCAGCCATTAAAGTGGAAAAACCGTTTCCGCTGCGCACCGGATTTTTTTCGCGCTGGTTCAGCGCTCACGCTTAAACGAGGTTTTTAAGGTATGGCAAAGCTAGTTTTGAGTTTGAACGGGTCGGTGATCGGCAATTATTTCCTAGAAAAGGAGCGCTTTTCCATCGGGCGCAAACCAACGTGTGACATTCAGATCAACGACCAGGGTGTGTCCAAGGAGCACGTGGTCATTCTCACCGTGGGTAACGATCAAATTTTGGAAGACTTGGGGTCCACTAATGGTACCCAAGTAAACGGACAAGACACTAAACGCCAGATATTGCAGAATGGCGACGTGATCGAGGTCGGGCGCTACCGCGTAAAATTCGTCAGCCAAAAAGCCATGCCGGATATGGATTTCGACAAGACATTGATGATCCCCGCGTTTGACCGCACTAAGCTCAGGCAAGAGGAGGCGGACAAGCGCGGGCCAGACACAGAAAGTATATCCACGGCGGTCGCCAATGCGCGCAACGTCAAAACCATCTTTCCGCTAGGCGCGGTACACGGGATCAGTGGCGAACTTGCGGGGCAAGAAATCGAATTGGTGCGCGCGATCACTGCTTTGGGTAAACCTGGCAGCAGCGCCATTATTAGCCGTCGCCCGGCGGGCTATTTTATTACGCATGTCGCCGGCAAGAAACATCCCATCGTCAACGGCAAAAGCATCGGCGATAGTCCGTTCCCGCTGGATAATCTGGATCAACTTGAAGTGGGCTTGGACAAACTTCAGTTTTATCTAAAGTAAATCGCGTTATGCGGTAAATACCCGGCCATTCTCGTCGCGGCTATCCGGCCCTATCAAGTAGAGATAAAGCGGCATGAGGCTTTCCATAGTGGGAAGCTGTTCACGGTTTTCGGCGGGATGGCTGATGAGGCGTTGCGGTGAACGCACCGGGCCGGGTACGATGGCATTCATCCGCAAGTGCGGATGGGGCGTGAGTTCTTCCGACCAAATTTTTACTACGGTTTCTACCCCTGCTTTCGATACAGCGAACGCGCCCCAGTACGCAGTGGGCGCATGGCCATGGGTCTCCGAGGTAAATACTACTGCGCTGTCCGGCGCGCGCGTCAGTAAAGGCAAGCATGCGCGCGTCAGCGCAACCGGAGCGGCAAGATTGACGCGTAAAGTCCCCATCCATTGATCCAGTGTTTGTAATGCTAAAGGGACTAAACCCTCAAAGCGTGCAGCGTTGTGCAAAATGCCGTCGAGCCGCCCGAGCTGGTCGAAGACTGTCTGCGCCATCGCCTTGAATTGTTCATCACTGGTTTGCGCTAAATCCAGTTTGAGCGCCATGGGCTCCGGGTATCCGGCGTTGACGATTTCGTCGTATACCGCGTCAAGCCGTTTTTGATTGCGACCCAAGAGCAACACGGTAGCACCGTGGTGGGCGTAGGTGATGGCGGCAGTTTTTCCGATGCCTTGACCAGCGCCGGTGACGAGGATCACGCGGTCCTTTAGCAGATCGGGAGCGGGGGTGTAGTTCATTGCGTTTTTATCCAAAAAATGAGCGCGCATTGTAGCTGGTTCCACTGCCGAGTGCGTAGGGGTAGGCCTCAAGAAAGGGCTCGTGCGGCGGGAGCGAGTTCGACGTTTTATGTCGCGCTAGCGCTTAATACCCGGCGCGCACTATCGATCCCGCTGCGCACCGCGGCTTCCAGCGTGGCGGGATACGCCGAGGCTGTGTAATCTCCGGCAAGCCAGAGACCCGGTAGCGGTGTCTGATTGTTCGGGCGAGCTAAATTCGGCGTACAAGCGAAGGTCGCGCGCTTTTCGGCGATCACTTGCGTCCAGTGCGGTGGCCCCACTAAACCTAATTTCCCTTGTAACTCTTTGGCTACTATCGAAGCTAATTCTGCATGACTCAGTTTTTCATGTGCGCCCTCGGCGCTAATCACTACCGCCATCAAGCCCGGTTGATTAGTGAGCGCGCCGCGATCGAATACCCATTGGCTGAGGGTTTGCGTTAGCCCCAGCATCGGGAAGCGCAGGCGTACCGTCGCATCGTATTGCAAATAGACGGTATAGATGGGCTGATAGCGCAGCGCATTGATTTGAGCGATAGCCGCGTGTAAGGGTGCAAGATGTCCGAGTAAATTTGCGACGCGGTGTGCGGGAACTGCGCAGATCACATGTGAAAAACTTTCCGCATCCTGTGCATGGTGTAGCATGAAGCCTTCTGCTGCAACCTCGATGCGTTGAATGCGCTGATTGAGACACAAGGTGCCGATGTGAGCATGTAGGTAGCGCGCGGCGGCATCGGGAAACAAACGGCCTAAATCGACGCGCGGCAGCAACAGGCGGCTGTCGTCGCGCACCCCGAAAAACGCATCACGCAAAACGTTGACGAATACTTGCGCTGCGGCGCTCTGCGGCGGCGTATTGAGTGCGGCAAGGCATAAAGGGTGCCATAAGTAATCGTTAAGCGCAGTGCTTTGCCGATGTTTGGCTAGCAAGGCTGCGACTGTGAGATCAGGTGCGACGGTGAATTGCGCATGCTTGAGTGCTGACAGAAAACGCACGGCAGAGAATTTGTCGCGTAATGAAATGCCCCGGCTGCGCAGCAGCCCTGCTGCCAAATGCCAAGGAGCAGGTAAGCGTGCGGCGCGCAGATAAAATTCGGGCTCAACTTGCAGCGTGAGTGGCGAGGCGTAACAAGCGTCGCGGATTACGACGCCGACTTGTGCCAATAAGCGCAGGGTTTCGCGATAAACACCAAGGAAAATATGCTGACCATTGTCGAGGGCCAGACCGTTTATTTCAACGCGCCGCGCCCGCCCGCCAAGCTGCGCCGCGCTTTCAAATAGGGTGACCGGAATGTGCTGCTCGGCAAGCGTGACCGCGGCGGCGAGTCCCGCCCAACCGCCACCAATGATGGCAACTTGCATAATATTTAGCGGAACATCCACGTGCGCCAAGCGATCCACAATTTGCGCAAGGGCGTGAGCGAAATGCGCCGATCGAGCATGTGGTAGCCATCATTTTCAATTTCATTCAGCAGCGTTTGATAGATCGCAGCCATCACCAGTCCCGGGCGTTGGCCGCGGCGGTCTGTTGGGGGTAATTCGGATAGCGCTTGCTGATAGAAAGTACGGGCGCGCGCGACTTGGTACGCCATTAAGGCGCGAAACGCCGCGCTGGAATGCCCGGCGAGAATATCGCTGTCCTTCACCCCGAATTGCGCCAGCTCGTCTTGCGGCAGATAAATACGGTTGCGCCGCGCGTCTTCGCCTACGTCACGGATGATGTTGGTGAGCTGAAACGCCAGCCCCAGATCGTGCGCGTATTTCAGCGTGTTGCGCTCGCTGTAGCCAAAGATGGCTGCGGCGAGTTGCCCCACCACGGCGGCAACGCGGTAACAATACAGTTGCAGCGTTTTGAAATCGGCATAGCGCACGTGTTGTAAATCCATTTCCATGCCATCGATGATTTCTTCGAATTGCTCTCGCGCCAAATCGTAGCTGCGAATTGCCGGCAGCAAAGCCTGGCTTACCGGATGGCTGGGTTGACCGGCAAAGGTACGCGCCAACTCCACGCGCCACCATTCCAGTTTGGTGCGAGCGAGCGTGGCGTCGCTGCATTCATCGGCGATGTCATCCACCTCGCGGCAAAATGCATAGAGTGCGGTGATGGCTGCGCGCCGTTCCCGAGGCAAAAACAGAAAGCTGTAATAGAAGCTGGAGCCGCTTTTAGCTGCTTTTTCTTGGCAGTATTCGGCCGGCGTCATTTAATGCTTACGGCGCGATATAGCATGTAGAGCCAGTCGGCAGGCTTCAATACCGGTCGCGCATGAAACACGTCGCCGTGCGCCGCATGTAGTTTTTTCAAAATCCGTTCCCCTCCCATAATGATCAAGCGCATTTCGAGCCCAATGCGGCCTTGGAGTTGTTTGCCCAAGGGTGCGCCGGCTTGCAGTAGTTTGCGGGTGCGCTCAATTTGAAATTGCATGAACGGCCACCATAGCCCGCTCATCTCACCGCGCGCCAGGTGTTGTTCGGTGATGCCGTATTGTGCCAGCTCATCTTGCGGCAGGTAAATGCGCCCCTTTTGATAATCGATGGCGATGTCCTGTAAAAAATTGATGATCTGCAAGGCGGAGCAGATGCCGTCAGAAAGCGCGAGTTGGCGCACATCGGTTTCGCCATATAAGTGCAATAGCAGCCGGCCGATGGGATTGGCGGAGCGACGGCAGTAGTCCATCACCTCGCCGAAATCGGCATAGCGGGTTTTGCTGACGTCTTGGCTAAAGGCGTCGAGCAGATCGTGAAAATACTGAATCGGGAGTTGGTGGGTCTGAATCACTTGGGCTAAGTCGTGAAACAATGCTTGTTCGCCCGGCTCGCCGCGCTCGATGCGTATCAGCTCGGTACGAAACCGGTCGAGCTTTGCCAGCCGTGTCTCGGGCGCGTCTTCACCTTCGTCGGCGAAATCATCAGCCTGCCGCGCAAAGGCATAAATGAGCCTAACCGGGTAGCGCAAGTGGCGTGGTAACAGGATCGATGCAACGGGGAAGTTTTCGTAGTGCTGGATGGCGTATTCCACCGGGGGCTCCATAAAATGCGCGTAATTTGAGCGACTTAGGTGGTAAAAATGACGCGGAGGCGCGAATCGAATAAAATACACCATTTTTAGCGAAAGTGGCGGAATTGGTAGACGCACTGGATTTAGGTTCCAGCGGGTAACCCCCGTGGGGGTTCGAGTCCCCCCTTTCGCACCAGATCAATTGATTTTAAGGATAGAACCATGCAGGCACAAGTTGAAAGCATTGGGCAATTAGAGCGGCGCATTCGCATCTCTATCCCCCTCGCTCAAATCGAAGCAGAGGTGGCAAACCGCCTAAAGCGCATCGCGCGTAGTGCGAAAATCCACGGCTTTCGTCCCGGCAAAGTGCCGATGAAGATTGTGGCTCAGCAGTACGGCGGCCAAGTGCGCCAAGAAGTGATCTCGGAGGCGGGCAGTCAGCGTATTAGCGATACCTTGCGCGAGCAGCAAATCAAGATCGCGGGATTACCCCGCATCGAGGCGGCGGCGGATGCCGCCAGCAGCGAGCAATTAGAGTTCACAGCGACCTTCGAGGTTTATCCGGAAGTGGTGGTCGGTAGCATCGCCAGCGCCAAAATTGAGCGTCCAACGGTTCAAGTCACCGAGAGCGATGTCGATAGTACGATTGATATCTTGCGTAAACAGCGGGCGACTTTCGCCCTTGTGGAGCGTGCTGCACAGAGCGGTGACCAAGTCGATATCGACTACACCGGCACCGTGGATGGCCAGCCCTTCGCGGGGAATGAGGCTAAAGGATATGTCGTCACCCTTGGCGAAGGCCGGACATTGGCTGACTTCGACCGCCCGATCGAGGGCATGCAAGCAGGCGAATCCAAGACCTTCGACATGACCTTCCCCGCTGATTACCACGGCAAGGAAGTGGCGGGCAAAACCGCGAAATTCGAGGTCAAGGTAAACCGAGTGTTGGCCCCCCAGTTACCGGAGATTGGCCCGGAACTTGCTCAATCGTTAGGTGTGACGGACGGTGATGTGGCCAAGATGCGTGCTGAAGTGCGTACCAATATTGAACGCGAGATTGAAAAACGGATCGATAACAAGGTGAAGGAGCAAGTCATGCAAGCGTTGATTGCGGCCACGCCTTTATCAGTACCGCGCGCCTTGATCGACGCTGAACTGGAACGCTTGATACAGCGCGCGCGCCAAGATTTGCAAGGGCGCGGTATTGCAGCCGACGATATGCCGCTACCAAGGGATTTATTTGAAGCGCAAGCGCAGCGTCGTGTGACCTTGGGGTTGATTCTCGCTGAAGTGGTCAAGGCGAACGATTTGAGAGCACAGCCGGAGCAAGTGCGTAAGCAAGTTGAGGTGTATGCCGAGAGTTATGAAAAGCCCGAGCAAGTAGTGGCTTGGTACTATGAAAACCCTACTCAGCTCGCGGAAGTGGAGTCATTGGTGCTGGAGCAGAATGTGGTAAGCTGGGCCTTGAAACAAGCGCAAGTGGAAGATAAAGCCACTCCTTTTGATGAGCTGATGGGAATCAATAAATGATCGATCGTTTTATGACTTTCGCTGATCGCAGCGGCTTCGACCCGCAGATGCTCGGTTACATTCCGATGGTGATTGAGCAGAGCGGACGCGGCGAGCGGGCTTACGATATTTACTCGCGGCTGCTGAAAGAACGCGTGGTGTTCTTGGTTGGACCGGTAAATGATGCAACGGCGAATGTGATTGTCGCGCAGCTATTGTTCCTGGAGTCGGAAAATCCGGACAAAGACATTAGTTTTTATATCAACTCGCCCGGCGGCTCGGTGTCGGCGGGTTTGGCGATTTACGACACCATGCAGTTCGTGAAACCCGATGTCAGCACGCTGTGTACCGGCATTGCCGCCAGCATGGGCGCGTTTCTACTGACGGCAGGCGCCAAGGGTAAGCGTTTCTGTCTACCCAATTCGCGGGTGATGATTCATCAGCCGTCCGGCGGCTTCCAAGGTCAAGCCTCTGATATCGAGATTCAGGCCAAGGAAATTCTTTACTTGCGCGCGCGGCTCAATGAAATTTTGGCTATGCACACGGGCCAGCCGGTGGACGTAATTGAACGCGACAGCGACCGCGACTTTTTCATGAGCGGCGATCAAGCGGTGAGTTATGGTTTGGTGGACAAGGTACTTGCCAATCGCGGTGAAACTTCGGTTTAATGTCACTAAACCGTCATCTAAGGGTATGGGTATGAACGACAAAACCGTCAGCAACGATAAGCTCCTTTACTGTTCCTTCTGCGGCAAAAGCCAGCATGAAGTGCGGAAGCTCATCGCCGGCCCGTCGGTATTTATTTGCGACGAGTGCGTTGATTTGTGCAACGACATCATTCGTGAGGAAATCCAGGGTGACCAAGGCACGAAGGCGGGCGGCAGCGAGTTGCCGACGCCGGCCGAGA
>JANYAU010000094.1 GCA_025361165.1 Betaproteobacteria bacterium
GCTAACCCGCGCGGCACCGCAGTTGAATTTATTTGCCGTCGGTTTTCCGCTCACCATTACGGCCGGATTCGCGATGTTGCTGATGGCGTTACCGTATTTGCTACCGCCGATTTCGCGCTTGATGGAGGAAGGCGCGCTACATGGGCTCAAGTTAATCGGCTTGATGCATGGGCCCTAATCGGGAAGCGGGCGTGACGGACCAATGTCGCCGATATGAAAACCATAACTTCCGCCGCGGCGATCGGCGAAATACGCTTTCAGGGTGGCCTCGACGGTGCGAAATGCGAGATCATCCCAAGGGATGTCTTGTTCCCGAAACAGTGCGACTTCCAAACTCTCCGGCCCCGGCCCAAAATCGAGAGTCAATAATCGCGCCCGGAATAGCAAATAGACTTGATTGATATGCGGCAAGTTATACAGTGAGTAAAGCGCACCGATTTCCACTTGGGCGCAGGCTTCTTCCCACGTTTCGCGCGCCGCGCCCTGGGCGGTGGTTTCGCCATTTTCCATAAAGCCGGCGGGCAGCGTCCACAATCCGTGTTTGGGTTGAATGGCGCGGCGGCAGAGCAAAACTTTATCTTCCCATTCCGGGATCGCACCCACCACCATTTTTGGATTTTGATAGTGTATGGTTTGGCAGGCCGGACATACATAACGTGGCAGGTTGTCTCCAGCGAGTATGGTGAGCACAACCGCCTGGCCGCAATGACTACAGAAATTCATAAACAAACAATCGTATAGGTTTTGCGCACGGTACCAAAATTCGGTGCTGCTTGATAGTGCCGGTGAGACACGAATACGTTTAAAATCTACCTTTTTCACCCGCATTCACCTAGTTTTCATAGGGATTTCGGTGTGGTCTAACCTTGAATTGGATTGAAGCATGCGACCCTCCCATATCGCCGCGATTCTCGATCGCGAATTCAACAGCACCCTGACTGGCCAGCACACGCCGGTGATGTTGTGGGGGCTGCCGGGCGTGGGTAAATCCTAATTCATCGCACAAATCGCGGATAAACATCAGGTGCCCTTGATTGATATCCGGCTGTCGCAAATGGAGCCGACCGATTTGCGCGGCATTCCATTCCGCGTGAACGATAGGGTGGAATGGGCGATTCCCGCCATGCTGCCGGATACCCAGCGCCATGGGCCGACGGGTATTTTGTTTTTGGATGAGATCACCTCTGCTGCGCCCACGGTCTCGACGGCCGCCTATCAATTGATTTTGGATCGGCGCTTAGGCGATTATTTTATGCCCGACGGCTGGGCCATTTTCGCCGCCGGCAATCGCCAAGGCGACCGCGGTGTGACCTACAGCATGCCGGCGCCGCTCGCCAATCGCTTCACCCACTACGAAGTCGAGGCGCACTTGGACGATTGGGTGATGTGGGCGCATAGCCACGGCATTGACGAGCGCGTCATCGGCTTTCTGCGTTTCCGCCCCGATTTGCTGTTCAACTTCGACCCGGCGCACAACCCGATTGCGTTTCCGAGCCCACGCTCATGGGAATTCGCGCATCGCGCACTGAAAAAATTTACCGAGACCCCGGCGCTGTTACGCGATGCGCTGCAAGCGTGCGTCGGCCCCGCCGCCGGTATCGAGCTCAAGGCCTTCATCGACAGCATGGATCAACTGCCGGACATCGACGGCATCGTGCAAGGTAAAGAAGCGCATGTTCCCCATGGCATCGATCTGCAATACGGCGTCGCGGCGGCGCTGGTGCGGCGCGCGGTGCTGGCACGCGATACCGCCGACGCCAACCGCGTGCTGGGCAATATCCTCCGCTATGCACGGCGTTTTCCGCAGCGCGAAATGGGCGTGATGCTGGTGACCGACTTGCATCGCTCGGTCGGCAAGCCGCTATTCAACGTGCCGGAGTTCGCCGACTGGGCCAACAGCATTACGGATCTGATGCTGTATGACATGAAGTGGTCGGGGAACTGAGTCAGAAGCGCATGGATCATTTCGTAATGGCTTCCTGACATGGCTGTCGATCTCTCCGAAATCGAAACCAAGCTCTCCGCCGCGCGCACCCGGCTGATTTTGGAAAAGCCGTTCCTGGGCACGCTGGTGATGCATCTCGAGCTCAAAGCCAGCGCAGGCGAGGGCGGGGTGCGTACCACCGGCACCGACGCGCGTTTTTTTTACTACAACCCGCAATTTATTCAGCATCTCACGCTGGCGCAGACTCAGTTCATGCTGGCGCACGATGCGATGCATTGCGCCTTGGCGCATTTCGCGCGCCGCCACCATCGCGAAATCAGACGCTGGGACATCGCCTGCGACCATGCGGTGAATCTGCTGTTGTGGGACGAGGGCTTGAAACCCCCGCACGGTTGCTTGATGAACCCGGAATACCACGGGCTGACGGCGGAAGAAATTTATCCGCTGATACCCAACGACACCGACGAGGAGCCCATCGACGATCATATGTACGAGAGCGCCGATGCCGGTACCGGCGGCCAAAGCCAGCCCGATCGCGGCGAATCGTCGCAGGATATCGAGCAGCAGCCGTCTCAGGGGCAAGGCCAGGGCGAGGGTGAAGGTGAAGCGCCAGGCCAATCGCCGCCGCAAGCCCAACCCGATACCACACAACAGGGCGGTGCGCAGCAACGCGAAGGCGAGAGCGTGAACCAACAAGCGAGCGGCCTATCCGAAACCGAAAAGGACGAGCTAGGCCAACTGTGGCAGCAACGCTTGGCCGCCGCGGCGCAACAGGCGGCGCAAGCGGGAAAATTGTCGCAGACACTGGCGCGCATGGTGGATCATTTACTGCAACCGCAATTGCCGTGGCGTATGCTGCTGGCGCGCTATATGAAAGTTTCGGCGCGCGACGATTATAGTTTTCAGCGGCCGTCGCGGCGTGAGGGCGTAGCCATCTTGCCGAGCCTGGCGTCGAGCATGATCGACGTGATCGTGGTGCTCGACACCAGCGGCTCGATAGACGAAGAAGAAATGCGCGAATTCCTATCCGAAGTCGATGTGCTGAAAAGCCAACTCCGCGCGCGCATCACGCTACACGCTTGCGACGATGCGCTGTGCGCGAACGGCCCGTGGATTTTCGAAGCGTGGGAACCGACGCAGTTGCCGCAGGATTTGACCGGTGGCGGCGGCACCAGCTTCATCCCGCCGTTCGAATGGATCGCGCGCGAACAATTGCACCCCGATCTGGTGGTGTACTTCACCGATGCCGAAGGCGAGTTTCCCGCCCAAGAACCGCACTGTCCGGTTATCTGGCTGGTTAAGGGTAAAGCTGCGCCTCCCTGGGGGCAGCGCGTGCAACTCAACTGAACGTTGCGCAGCAGCGCGGTCTCGTTATTCAACTGGGTGGCTGTTCTGATTCGCTCTGCTCGTGCGTTCTTTTCATTTCGGCTTCGAGCCGCTGCATAGCCGAAAGCAATTGCGCTGTACGGCGCGCCACGCGCGACTCCAGTTCTTCGTTAATGCGCGCAAGCTCGGCGGTGCGTTCCGCGACACGGATTTCCAATTCATCGCGGATACGACGCAAGTCGTGCTCGATGCGCTGGCGCTGTGCGATCTCTTCTTCCAAATGCTTCATGGTGTGGAAAAGGCGGCGATTGAGCCGGAGGGCATAGGCATAAGCGCTCGCCAGTATCAGCATCGCGATCAGCGCAGCCGTGATGCCGATCCAGTACTGTTTGAGTAAATCGACGAAACTCAGCTTGCCATAGTTGATATAGGGGCCAACCCGTAATTCCATCATGAGTTGCAGCACGCGGTGATAGTCGAGCGGCACGGTCCATTCCACATAGCCACCGGCGCGGGCGGCGGGATCACCGGGTTCCATTTGGAGCAGCGTAATCGCCACCCGCTGTGCGAGTTCATCCGGTGTATGGCGCAAGACGGCGAATGCCCAGTCGGGATAGAGCGGCGTACTTAAAGCGTAGGGAAAGCCTTCTACATGTTGGGCGTTAAGGATACGGTAATCCTGGAGTTTGATCTTGCCCGCCAAGTCGAGGCTTTCCAATAGATCGGTGCGCACCGTTCCCGCATCGGCTTTGCCATCGCGCACTGCATACACGATATTGTCCTGCGGAAAGCCGCTGAAAATGAGACGCTTGAAATCACTATAGGGATCGATATTGTGTTGTTTCAATTCGTGCCAGGCAAGCCACCAGCCGCCAAATGCATTTTCATGCACTGCCATGAAGCGCTTGCCGCGTAGGTCGGCCAAGGTCTGAATGTCTGCGCGATCCGCGCGGGCGAAAATGACCGCACCCAACACGCTATAGGCGCCACGCGGCGATTCGTTTTTGAGTGTGGCTATGCGCGTAATACCAAAGCTGAACTCCAGCTCGGCATAAGAGCCGGGGTTGGTGAGCACAAATTCGAGCTCGTTATATTCGACGGCTGGGCCGATATCGTCGTTGCTGAGCGGTACGATGACGAATTTGTAACCCGGAATTTTCCGCGACAAATACTGCGCCGTCGGGTCCCATGTTTTTAGCGCTTCATTCTTGCCGCGGTGGGCGAGCACGCCAAGTCGCACCAGATGATCCGCGGCGTGTGCCGGAAAAACCCCCGCACAGCAGAGCGCCAACAAAACGAGAAAAGGCCGCAGCATACTCTGTGCTTATGACGTGAAAGAAGGATGGTTAAGTAGTTTAGCATAATTGCGTTGCCGAGCTTAAGACGGGGAGTTCCCGCCAGACATCGCTAAACCCTTAAAATACCGCCAAAAGGGACTAGTATTATTTTTTGATATTGTTATAATTCCGCGGTCGGTCGGGGATCGCTTTACAAAGGATGACCGATTTCTGTATTGGTTTTTGTCTTAACTAGGAAAAGGGAAAATAAATGAAACACTCTGCTCTGCTCGCCGCGTTGATCGCTGCTCTGTCGCTGGCTGCTTGCAGCAAATCGGAAGCTCCTGCTGAAGCCCCGAAAGCTGACGCTGCTCCTGCTGCTCCGGCCGCACCCGCTGCCCCGGCCGCACCCGCTGCTGACGCTGCTCCGGCCGCACCCGCTGCTGATGCTGCCCCGGCCGCACCTGCTGCCCCGGCCGCACCTGCTGCTGATGCTGCTCCGGCCGCACCTGCTGCTGATGCAACGAAGAAGTAATCTTTAGCTTCACGCTAGAGTTAGAAAGCCGGCCTTGTGCCGGCTTTCTTGTTTCTGCGGTATACGTAATTTAATTAAGCGAATTCACGCCAATCAAACCCCTGCGCTTGATCGGCAATGCCGACCCATGCTGCGGCGCAATTAAGTGCTTCCGCGAGCGCGTTGCGCGCTAGTTCTGGCCGATTATTTTTTTGACTCAAGTGCGCGGCGATCAAATGCGTGAGTCGGCTGGTGTCGATTCCGCGTAACAAATCAGCGGCAGCATGGTTGTCCAAATGGCCAAAACGTCCACCTACCCGTTGCTTTAAACTTGGCGGGTAGGCGCCATTCGCCAGTAGTTCACGGTCATGGTTGCACTCCAACACCAAGCCATCGCAGCCCGAGAGCATTTGCATAATGTGCGGCGTAATCATGCCGGTATCGGTCAATACCCCTAAGCGGCGCACGCCATCGCCGAACACAAATTGGATCGGCTCGCGTGCGTCATGCGGTACCGGGAAGGGTTCGATCTGCATCGCGCCGACGGTGAACGCAATGTGACTATCGATGATATTGCAGTCAGCCGGGGCTTGGTCGAGATTAGCCAGATAGGCATGGCTCCCGTGGCTGAGCCAAACCGGCAGCTTGAATTTATTGGCGAGACGGGCGACGCCGCTGATGTGATCGGCATGTTCGTGTGTGACCACGATGGCGCTCAAGTCAGCTGGATCAAGCGCGAGCCGACTCAAGCGGGAGACGGTCTCCTTGATACTAAAGCCACAGTCGAGCAGGATTCGGGTTTGCCCCACCTCCACGACCAGGGCATTGCCTTCGCTGCCGCTCCCCAAACAGGCAAAGCGCATTGCCGGCTATTTCAACTGTTCATACAACAGGTTCAGAATTTTATTCGCCGTTTCCGATTTATCCGTTGCACCGTCTTTTGTCAGCACGCTAATCTGGCTTGCATCGCTTACTTCGGCTACTTTCACTTGATATTTGTCAGCACTGTTTTTCTTATTGTTACTACGCCAAAAAGCGAGTTTTGAGAACCAACCCTTTTTGACATTGCTATCAACGTCGGTTTCCGGGTCGATGTAGCGTACGTAATAGATGCCCTGCGAGCGATCGCGATCTTCCACCGTGAAGCCGACGCGATCTAACGCTAAGCCAACCCGGCGCCAAGCGCGGTCGAACGGGTCGTCTAAAGCGAGTTTGGAGCCGCCGTCCGCGAGGCGTGTGAGCTTGGCTCGCACCGGGCTACTATCGGCCGCGATGAGTTCTTTGGCACGCGATTGCTCAACACCAAAGCGCACCATCAGGCGGCGTAGAAATTCTGCTTCCAAGCCCGGGTCAGCTGGGCGTGGTTCCCATATGGTTCCGCTACCGCCATCACCGCCTTTGATTACCTCGTACATACCGCGATGGCTGATATAGATGTCGGTAGTGCCAGTATCCTTACCGGGTTCGAGACGGGTGCGAAACTTGTCGCGCTCGGCCGTCGAGTAAAGACTGTCCAAGACCTTACCCAACACGTTGCGGATCACATCCTGAGGAATCTTGGCGCGATTTTCCGCCCAGTCTGTTTCCATAATGCCGGTTTCAGGATTTTCAGTCTTAATCAAAAAGCCGTTTTCTTGCCAGAACTCACGCACTACCGGCCACACTTGCTCGGGCGTCGCTTTCACCACTAACCAGCGCTCGGAACCGGCGCGTTCAACGTGGGCATTGGAAAGCTCGGGCAGTAGGTTGGCGCCATCGTGTTGCGGGTTGGCTGCGCGTTCTTTATTGTAAGCGGAGTAGGTGGCGGAGCCACGCGCGCTGGTGTCGGGCACCGCAAAGTGGTCATCTTGCGAGACGGCGCTCAGATCCGGCGGTACTTCAAGTGACGGCGCTTTGCCGGCGGATTTGTAAGCGATCTTCTTTTGTTCCAGCGACATAGAGCAGGCCCCTAACAGGCTGACTACGCTCGCCATGAGAAAAAGATGATTTATGCGTTTATTCATTTTGCTCCGTCCTTCCACTCTGACTTGGTCGCTCGGTGGATTGGTCAATTATTTTGTTTAAACGTTCACGCCGGCTTGGCGCATGGCGTGCTGTAGTGTTTCATAATAACTCGTTGCAAGCGGGGTAAGCGGCAAGCGAATCCCGTTTTCGATCAAGCCCATTTGCTGCACGCACCATTTCACCGGGATCGGATTCGCTTCCACGAACAGCTTTTCGTGCAGGCCGAACAGCTTGGCATTGGCAGCGCGGGCGGCATCAAGCTGGCCTGCCAGGACGGCGGCGCACATCTCATGCATCAGTTTGGGTGCGACATTGGCGGTGACCGAGATTACGCCATGCCCGCCCATCAGCAATAGCGCCACCGCGCTGGCATCGTCGCCACTGTATATAGCGAAATCCTTAGGTGCCCGCAAAATCAGATCGATACCGCGTTGCAGATTGCCGGTCGCGTCCTTAATGCCGACGATACGCGGCACTTGGGCGAGTCGCAGGGTCGTGTCATTGGCGATATCGGCCACGGTACGCCCGGGCACATTGTAGATGATTTGCGGTATATCTACCGCTTCAGCCACTGCCATGAAGTGGCGGTATAGGCCTTCCTGGCCCGGTTTGTTGTAATACGGCGCAACCAGCAGGCAGGCATCGGCCCCGGCTTTTTTGGCGCTGGCGGTCAGTTCGATTGCCTCGGTGGTGGAATTGGCGCCGGTACCGGCGATCACTGGCAGCCGCCCGTGCGCAGTCTGCACCGCGACTTCGATCAGCTTGCAGTGTTCGTCGAAATCCACCGTCGGCGATTCGCCGGTGGTGCCAACCACCACTAAGCCATCGGTTTGGTTTGCAATGTGGAACTCGATCAGTGCGCGATAACGATCCCAATCCAGGCTGCCGTCATCGCGCATGGGGGTCACGAGTGCGACCAGACTACCCTTGATCATGCGCGTGTACCTTTGAAAACGGCTATTTTACCTCAAGCACGGGCAGGCGGGATAAGCCGGTTAGAAAAGAAAAACGGCTGACCGCGGTGTGAAATAACCGCTGGTCAGCCGTTTCCGGATGAGCCTCAGCCGCGCGCCAGAGGGACGCAGGATCTGGGTTAATCCATGTAGCCGTACATCTTTTCGAGGAAGTCGTTGACGTCCACGTCGGCGAGATCAGAAGGAATCGGATTCTCGGCCTGGGTGATTTCGTAACGATCGATCTCGCGGTGGATCAAATCGGCAATTGCCGGATTCCAGCCGGAAGACAAGGCTTCTTCCTCATATTCGTCCGCAGACTCAAGGTCGCCTGTACTCATGTCCTTCATCACTAACATGTGACACCTCCCGCAGCAAAGCTATTTCCGCCGCTTGTATTAACTATAACGGCGAGCACGTCTAGAGGTTGAGTTTTCCGTGATCAAATTTTTCTATAGTTGAGTACAGGCATATGATCGCTTCCTTTTAATCGCCGCCGAATTTAAACTGGAAAGCATGACTCAGCCGAAAAATTTTCGCGAAATTCAGCGTGGTCGCGGTGCCGCAAGCAACCCCGATGGGCGCTATGAAAGTTTGCAGCGGGTGGCGGAAGACGATGGCTGGGGCGGCTTAGATGCGCCGCTAGCGGCGCTGCGCACCACGCTTAGCATTGATACTGCGAAGCGCGTCATTAATTACAACGATTCGCCCGACATTCCCTTCGACCGCTCGCTCAACCCTTATCGCGGCTGTGAGCATGGCTGCGTGTATTGTTTCGCGCGGCCGACGCATAGCTATCTTGGGCTGTCCGCCGGCCAAGATTTCGAAAGCCGGCTGTTCTACAAACCCGACGCGCCGGAGTGCTTGCTGCAAGAGTTGGCGCATCCGAAATATGCCTGCCAGCCGATCGCGCTAGGCATCAACACCGATGCTTACCAGCCGGTGGAGCGCAAGTTGGAACTGACGCGCCGCCTGCTGGCTATCCTCGCCGAGCATAAGCACCCGGTGTCCCTGATTACCAAATCGGCGCTGATCGAACGCGATATAGATTTACTGAGCCAATTGGCGCGCGATGGCCTGATACACGTATTCGTATCGATCACCACGCTCGATCGAGACCTTGCACGCACGCTGGAACCACGTGCGGCGCAGCCGGAGCGGCGGCTGGAAACTGTTGCAGCGCTGGCGCAGGCTGGGATACCGGTGGGTGTGATGGTCGCGCCCATTATTCCGGTGCTGACCGATCCGGCGTTAGAAAACATACTCAAACGCGCACGCGAGGCGGGCGCGCAAGAGGCGGGCTATGTCTTGCTCAGGCTGCCGCATGAAGTGAAAGACTTATTCCGCGGCTGGCTCGCGGCGCACGCGCCGGATGCGGCGGAACATGTGATGAACCGGGTGCGCGAGACGCGCGGCGGCAAGGATTATGAAGCCAAGTTCGGCGAGCGCATGCGTGGCAGCGGCACCTATGCGCAATTGATTCGCGATCGGTTTCGCCTGGCGTATAAGCGCTTGGGCTATCCGGGTATAGCGTCGATGCGCACTGATTTATTTCAGCCGCCCAAATCGCCGGGCGCCCAGCTTTCCCTATTCTGAACCAGCGAATAAATTCAGCACCGCATCCAAGCCGGAATAATTGATGGCATAGGTGGTTTGTGCCCGCACCACCGGTTTGGCGTGATAAGCGACGCTGATGCCGGCTTCATCCAGCATTTTGAGATCATTCGCGCCGTCGCCGATGGCGATGACTTGAGTCCGCTGCAAACCCCATTCGTCGCGAATGCGCTTCAGCCAGTCGGCTTTTCCCTGCGCATCGACAATCGTGCCGAGTACTTTGCCGGTGAGTTTTCCGTCCAGGATTTCCAGTACGTTGGAGGCGGTGTAATTGAGCTTGAGCCGGGTTTTGAGTTTGTCGGTGAAAAAAGTGAAGCCGCCCGAGACCAGCAAGGTCTTGATACCGCGCGCTTGCAGCGTGGCCAGGAATTTTTCCGCCCCGGGAGAAAGCTGGAGGCGCTCATCGTACACGCGCTGCAGTGCGCTTTGCTCCAAGCCGGCGAGCAGGGCGACGCGCTGGGTGAGGCTTTCGGCGAAGTCGATTTCACCGCGCATGGCGGATGCCGTGATCGCCGCGACTTGCGGTTTCAGGTTCAGCATATCGGCGATTTCATCGATGCATTCGATGGTGATGAGCGTCGAATCCATGTCCATCACGACTAGGCCGATTTGATTTAAGGTCTGGCTTTGTGGGACGAAGGCAAAATCGAGCTGCGCCTTGGCGCACAGTGCTTCGATCTCGGCACTCGCATTCGCAGCGGCGAGGCGGAATACATTGGGGGCGATCTGCTCGATACCATTCGCGCCGGATAACTTGGCGAGCTGTTTGAGATCGGCGGTTTCGACGTTAGCGCCTTGGATGATGAGGTGCATGGGTGTTTCTTTCAAAGAAGATTGGCTTTGCAGTTTACGCCGCCAGTTCGCGAAATATTTCCTGTACCGCTTGCACCCGCCGCGCCGCGTCTTCGCTTGCCAGCGATACTTTCAATTTATCCTGTCCGGCAAGCTTGTAGTGCTTTTTGGTTTGGATAAGCTGAATAATCCGCCCTGGATCAATCGGTGGATTCTTTATGAACTGCAATGTAACCGATTCGCTGCTGGCGTCAATGCGGGCGATGCCTAAGGGCTGGGCCAAAATCCGCAGGCGATGGGTATCGAGCAGCGCCTTGGTTTGCGGCGGCGGCAGGCCGAAGCGGTCGATCAATTCTTCGTGCAGGGCGTCGAGTGCCGCCGCGGATTCACAGTGGGCCAGGCGCTTGTACAGCACCAACCGCTCGTGCACATCGGCGCAGTAATTATTGGGCAGCAGCGCCGGGGTATGCAAATTGATTTCGGTAGTGACGTGCAAGGGCTCGGCGATGTCGGGCTCCTTCCCCGCTTTTAATGACTTGATCGCGCTATTCAGCATCTCGGTATAGAGATTGAAGCCGACTTCATGCATCTCGCCGCTTTGCGATTCGCCCAGCATTTCGCCCGCGCCGCGGATTTCCAAATCGTGCATGGCAAGCTGGAAGCCTACGCCCAGGTCTTCCATCATCTGGATTGCCTCCAGGCGTTTTTTCGCCGCTGGGGTGATGTTGGTGTCCGGCGGCGTGAGCAAATAGGCGTAGGCCTGATGGTGCGAGCGCCCGACGCGGCCGCGTAATTGATGCAGTTGAGCCAAGCCGAATTTATCCGCGCGGTTCATGATGATGGTGTTGGCGCTCGGCACGTCGATGCCGGTTTCGATAATGGTGCTGCACAGCAGGAGATTGAAGCGCTGATGATAGAAATCGCGCATCACGTGATCCAATTCGCGTTCGCGCATCTGGCCGTGGGCGATGGCGATGCGCGCTTCGGGCAAGAGCTTTTGCATTTGTTCCTGCATATTGAGGATGGTATCGACTTCGTTGTGCAGGAAATAGATTTGGCCGCCGCGCTTCAATTCGCGCAGCACCGCTTCGCGAATCAGCCCGTCACTAAAAGGGTGGACGAAGGTTTTAATCGCCAGCCGCTTTTGCGGCGCAGTGGCGATCACCGAGAAATCGCGCAGCCCGTCCATCGCCATCGACAGCGTGCGCGGAATAGGCGTGGCGGTCAGGGTCAGCACATCCACTTCCGCACGCAAGGCTTTCAGCCGTTCTTTCTGGCGCACGCCGAAGCGGTGTTCTTCGTCGATGATCACCAGCCCCAAATTTTTGAAGGCGATGTCCTTTTGCAGCAGGCGGTGGGTGCCAATGATGATGTCGATCTTGCCCGCCGCCAGACCTTTGAGCGCTTCGGCTTGTTCCTTGGCGGAACGGAAGCGCGACAGCTCCGCGATTTTTACCGGCCATTCGCCGAAGCGGTCGGAGAAAGTGTTGAAATGCTGCTCTGCCAGTAGTGTGGTCGGCACCAGGATCGCCACTTGGCAGCCGTCGGCCACGGCGAGGTAGGCGGCGCGCAACGCGACTTCGGTTTTGCCGAAGCCGACATCGCCGCATATCAGGCGGTCCATGGGTTTACCTTGGGTCATGTCTTGAATCACCGCGCTGATCGCGGCAGCTTGATCCGGCGTTTCCTCGAATTGGAAACTCGCGGCGAACGCTTCATAGTCGTGCTGGTTCAAGCTAAAGGCGCGGCCTTCTCTTGCTGCGCGTTGGGCGTAGAGATTGAGTAGTTCCGCCGCAGTGTCGCGCACTTGTTTCAGCGCTTTCTTCTTGGCTTTCTCCCATTGCCCGCTGCCCAGACGGTGCAGTGGCGCGGCTTCCGGTGCGCTGCCGCTGTAGCGGCTGATGAGGTGCAGATTCGCCACCGGCACATACAGCTTGTCGCCGCCGGCGTATTCGAGATGCAGAAATTCCGTCTCGCCTTCGCCCAAGTCCATGCCGATCAGGCCTAAGTAGCGGCCGATGCCGTGGTCTTCATGCACCACTGGATCGCCCACGCGCACTTCGGATAAATCGCGCAGCATGTGTTCGCTGCTGGTTTTGCGCGCTTCGCGCAGCCGCGCTTGGCGCACTTGCAGCGCATACAGTTCGCTTTCCGTCACCAGCGCGATTTTTTCCGCGGGCAGGATAAAGCCCTGGCTTATCGGCAGCGCGCCCAGCATGAGCCGGTCTGCACTGGCGCGGAACGCGGCATAAGTATCGGCTATCGTCGGATGCAAACCTTGTTCGCCGAATAGCTGGGCCATAGTTTCGCGCCGGCCCAGGCTTTCCGCGGCGATCAGCACGCGACCGTCGAAGCCATCGAGGAAAGTTTTCAACTGACTCAGCGGCTGTTCCGCGCGCCGATCGACGTGGATCGGCGGTAGCCCGCTAGTCGCGCAGGCGCTGGTGTGCGCGGGCAATTCGGCCTGGGTACTCTCCAGCAGTTCGATGCGCGGGTAGGTTTTGAGTTGCGCGAACAACTGCTCGCTGGTCAAGAACAAGGCTTCCGGCGGCAGCAGCGGCCGCTCGCGGTCGCCGCGCAGCAAGTCATAGCGCGAGCGCGTGTCGCGCCAGAATTGGTCGGCGGCATCCAGCACCGTGTGATGCAAGCACAGCAGCGTGTCCTCCGGCAGGTAATCGATCAGTGTCGCGGTGGTGTCGAAGAACAAGGGTAAGTAATACTCCACGCCGGGGGGCGCCACGCCATTGCTGACATCTTTATAGATGCGGCTTTTGGAGGGGTCGCCCTCGAACTGGTCGCGGAATTTCTGGCGGAAGCTGGCGATGCCGGTTTCGTTCAACGGGAATTCGCGCGCCGGCAGCAGACGCATTTCCTTCACCGGATAAATGCTGCGTTGGGTATCGACATCGAAAGTGCGCAGGGTGTCGATTTCATTATCGAACAAGTCGATGCGGTAGGGCACGCTGCTGCCCATCGGGAACAGATCGATCACCCCGCCGCGCACGCTGTATTCGCCGGGCGCTTGCACTTGCGTCACATGAGTGTAAGAGGCCAGCGTGAGTTGTTTGCGCAAGCCCTCCACATCCAGCCGTTCGCCTTGTTTTAAAAAGAAAGTGTGCGCGGCGAGAAAGCTGCGCGGCGGCAAGCGATACAAGGCGGTGGTCACCGGCACGATGGCGATGTCGAAGGCGTTGTGACTGATTTGATTTAGCGTCGCGAGCCGTTCCGACACCAAATCCTGATGCGGCGAGAACTTATCGTAGGGCAGGGTCTCCCAATCCGGCAGCAGGTGCACCGAGAGACCGGGTGCGAAGCAGGGGATTTCGTCGCGCAAGCGCTGGGCATCAAGAGCGGAAGCGGTGAGCACCAAGATCGGCCGCCGGGACTGGGCGAGTTCGGCCAGCGCCAGCGCGTCGGCGGCGCCGGTGATTCCGGTATAACGGCGGAATTGGCTGGGAGCGGGGAGAGAACCGGTAAGCAGCATGGCCACGAAAAAGGCTGAATTATAAGCCAAAGGTGTGACAGCCGGGGGTGTTGGGGTTAAGTCGCCACTGTGGTCTGCCGATAATCCTTACTATATTCCGGTCTTAAGGCACCCCATGGAACTGCAAGTGATACGGTATGAGCAAGTGCCGCTCGGTAAACCGCTCCCGTGTAATATTTACGACCGCGAGGGAAAGCTGTTGTTGAAAGCCGGAGAGGTGGTGCATTCGCATCGGCAACTGGAAGAGTTGCGCGTGGAGGGCCTGTTTATTCCTAAGCGCGAAAAAGCCGAAGCGCCACCCGAGCCACCCAAGCAATCGCCATTCGCGCTACTCGATCCGCTACCGGCGCACGTCGAGCGCTTATATGGCCGAATGTCCGTGGAGCCAAATTTCCCCGGCCGCACCAATGCAGTGGCCAAAATCATTCAAGAGGCTTGTGGTATAGATCGCGACGCCTGCGTGGGATGGCTATTTTTGCACAGCGATGCGCGCTATGTGATCGCGCATCCGATTCATGTGGCTATCCTGGGCGAACTGGTTGCCCAGCAATTGGGGTGGTCGGCGGAAGAGCGCTTAGCTTTGCTGAATGCGGCGCTCACCATGAACATCGCTACATTGGTGTTGCAGCACAAATTGCATCATCAAGCAGCGCCACTTTCGCCGCCGCAGTTGGCGCAGATGCGCGAGCACAGTACGCAGGGTGTCGAATTGTTGCAACAGTTGGGCGTGACTAATGCCGCGTGGCTGGCAGCGGTGTTGCAGCATCACGAGCGATTTGACGGCGGCGGTTATCCGGCGGGACTCAGCGCGGAAATGATTGCACGCGAGGCGCGCTTGATCGCGGTGGCAGATGTCTACGCTGCCCTGGTGACCGAGCACGCCCACCGCCACGCCTATGCCGCGAATGCGGCACTGAAGGAAATTTATTTGCAACGCGGCAAGCAACTCGATAGCCAGATGACGGAAATGCTCATTAAGGTGGTCGGTGTATATCCTCCCGGCAGTTATGTACGGCTGGCCAATGGCGAAATAGCGGTGGTGACACGGCATAGTACGGCCCCAACCGCGCCGATCGTATATAGCTTCGTCAATCCGCGCGGCCAAGCAATCAACGTTTATTCCAAGCGCGAATGCGCAAATCCCCAGTTCGCGATCAAAGAGCTGCTGAGCAAACACAAGGTTGATGTTGCGCTCAACAATATGCACGCGCTCTGGGGTTACAAAACTTAGCCTTGTTTTCTTCTGGCAAGCAGCCATTATTAGAGCATGCCTTTTAATGACCGAAACGAAGCTGCCGACCGTCTGGTCGAAAAACTCAGCCCCTATCGCGGGCAGCATCCGCTGGTGCTGGCAATCCCCCGCGGGGCGGTGCCTATGGCCAAGCGCATTGCCGATGCCTTGCAAGGTGAGCTGGACGTGGTGCTGGTGCGTAAACTCGGTACGCCGTTCAATGCCGAGTTCGCGATTGGTTCGGTGGATGAGTCCGGCTGGACCTATGTCGCCGACTATGCCGCTTCCGTCGGCGCGACACCCGCCTATATCGAGCAGGAAAAACAGCGCCAGATGGAAATCATGCGCCGCCGCCGCGCCCAATACATGCCGACCCGGCCGCCGATCGACCCCAGCGGACGCATCGTGATCGTGGTGGATGATGGTCTCGCTACCGGCGCCACCATGATCTCCGCGCTGCATGCGCTGAGAGCGAAAAAGCCCGCCAAACTTATCTGCGCCGTGCCTGTTGCGCCACCCGATACGATAGAGAAAGTCGCGAGCTACTGCGACGAAGTCGTGTGCCTGGAAATGCCGTATGATTTTCGCGCGGTAGGGCAGTTTTACCGGGATTTTCCGCAGGTGGAAGATGAAGAAGTCGTCGCCATCCTGCGTGAAGCAGGAAATAAAACTTAGCGGCGCTGCTCTGCTTGGCCGAAGTGGCGGCTAAACCAGCGCGCGGCTTGTTCCGCTACTTGCTCCAAAGTGCCAGGTTCTTCGAACAAATGCGTCGCGCCAGGAATAATAGTCAGTTCCTTCTCGCAATCCAAAGCGGCATAAGCCGCCTGATTCAACTCGATCACCACATCATCGTAACCTCCGACCAAGAGCAAGCTCGGCGTGCGCACTTGGGATAAGGCATCCGCGCCGGCCAGATCCGGCCGGCCGCCGCGTGATACCACGGCGGCAATCGTCTCGCCCATTTTCGCTGCCGCTTGTAGCGCTGCCGCCGCGCCCGTGCTGGCCCCGAAATAGCCGATGGGCAGCATCTTTACGCGAGCGTCTTTGCTGAGCCAGGCGGTGGCCACGGCAAGGCGGCGTGTGAGCAGCGGGATATCGAAGCGCGTTGCATAGGTTTGGTCTTCTTTAGGCGTCAGCAGATCCATGAGCAGCGTGCCGATGCCGGCCTGACGCAGCACCCGCGCCACGTAGTTGTTGCGCGGACTCAACCGGCTGGAGCCGCTGCCGTGGGCGAAGAGTACGATGCCGTGGGTGTTCTCCGGCACTTCCAGCATGCCTTCGATGATGGTTGGGCCATCGGGGATGTGGACGAGTTCGCTGATGGCTGTTGCTTGCATCATGCGCGCGCCAAGTGTATCGCCACCGGAATGCGGCGTGAGCCGAATTGGCGTTTCAATTCGAAATGCTCGAAGTGCCCCGCTATCTTGGTTTGGCACTGCGGGCAGTGGCCGTCGTCGGTCAAGCGATAGTCCTGAATCTGATACCAGTCGCGCACGATGAGCGGCGTTTTGCACGCGGGGCAGAATGTCGTGTCGCCTTCGATGTTGTGGACATTGCCGGTATACACATAATGCAAGCCCGCTTTCAGGGCGATGTCGCGTGCGCGTTTGAGCGTCTCAGGCGGCGTGGCCGGTGTATCCAGCATTTTGTGATCCGGGTGAAAAGCGGAAAAGTGCAGTGGCACGTCCGGCCCCAGTTCTTTCGCGATCCATCGCGAGAGTGCGGTGATTTCTTCGTCCGAATCGTTCTTGCCGGGGATGAGCAGGGTGGTGATCTCCAGCCAAACATCGGTCTCGTGTTTGAGATAGATCAGCGTATCCAGCACCGGCTGCAAGTGCGCGCCCGTGAGCTTGAAATAGAAAGCTTCGGTGAAGGCTTTGAGATCGACGTTGGCCGCATCCATCTTGGCATAGAATTCGCGCCGCGCCTGGTCGTGCATATAGCCCGCCGTGACCGCGACCGTCTTGATGCCGCGCGCGTGGCAGGCATCCGCTACATCCATCGCATACTCGGCGAAGATTACTGGATCGTTGTAAGTAAAGGCCACGCTCTTGCAGCCATTACGCGCCGCGGCCTGGGCGATTTCCTCTGGCTTGGCTTGATCCATCAGCCGGTCCATTTCACGCGATTTGCTGATGTCCCAGTTCTGGCAGAACTTGCAAGCCAGGTTGCAGCCTGCGGTGCCGAAAGAAAACACGCTAGAGCCGGGATAGAAATGCGCGAGTGGCTTCTTTTCGATCGGGTCGATGCAAAAGCCCGATGAGCGGCCATAGGTGGTGAGGATCATCTCGCCACCTTCCATTTTGCGCACGAAGCAGGCGCCGCGCTGGCCTTCGTGCAGCTTGCAGTCGCGCGGGCACAGGTCGCATTGAATGCGGCCGTCGTCCAACTTGTGCCACCAGCGGCCGGGGTATTGGGATTCGTCGGTGACTGTCATGCGCTTTTTACCTCAGCGGCGGGTAAGTCGGATTCCTTCCATTTGCTCACGCTGTAGCGTGAGAGTTTCACGCCGGCAGCCCAGAAGTTCGGCGCCAAACCCGCTTTGTGCTTGAGATGCGCCATAAATGTTTCCGGGTCGGGCAGTTGCTCCCAAACTTGCGGCAGGAAGGTGCTGCGGTAGTGGCCGTATTCGAAAATGATGCCGTCCACCTCGGGTCGCAATTGTGCCAGCGCATGCTGCTCGGATTCGAAGGCGATGGCTTCGCTTGCGGAAAGCAAGGACACTTCGACCCGTGTGTAGCTCAACTCCGCGTGCTGCAACGGCGCAAAGCGCGGGTCGTGCAAGGCTGCGGCCACCGCGTTGGCTTTCACATCTTCGAGCAGCGGGCGATGCGCCTCTAGTGTGCCGATGCAGCCGCGCAATTCGCCGCCTTGGGTAAGGGTGACGAAAGTCGCGCCTTTTTCTTGCAGCCAAGGGGCATTGGCTGGCGCGCTCAGTGCTTGATCGAGCGCACTGGCAATCGCGCTGCGCGCAATCGGCAATAGGATTTGGCCTTTTTCAATGAACATGGCGCTCCTCCGCAACGAAGGCAAATGCCGCATAGCCCACCACTTGCTCGGGCCCGCCTGCGGTATCGCCGGAGTTGCGCAGATCGAGCAATTCCGGTTTGAGGCCATGCTGCTTTGCCGCGATCAGCAGGCCATTCACCGGCGTGCCGCCGCAGGCCTGCTCATGGCTGATACCGGTTTGCAGGTGCAGGATCATATCTGTGGTTTCCTGATCGACGCGCTGTGCCACGGCGTAGGGCAAGTAGTGGGAGAGATCGGAGCTAATGACGATGAGGGTTTCCGGCCCGCCCCACAGACGCCCCAACACTTGTGCCACTTCGTCGGCCGAGGCATCGCCTACCACCAGCGGCACAAGCGCGAATTCGTCCAACACTTTTTGCAGGAAGGGCAGTTGCACTTCGAGCGAATGTTCCTGGGCATGCGCTTTATCGCTGCTCACCACTTGTGGCAGGGTGCGGATAGTGTCGCATGCTGCTTGGTCGATACCTACTTGTCCTAAAGGAGTGGCAAATGCGTCAGTCTGCGGTAGCGCCAGGCCGCGTACCGCAACGCGGTGTGCCGGGCCTAGCAGCACGACGCGCGTGATTTGTCCTCGGCCAGCCGCCAAGCGCCTATAGGCGCTGGCGGCGATCGGCCCGGAATAGATGTATCCGGCATGCGGTACAATAAGCGCTTTCGGCAATGGGCCGTGCGCTTGCTGCGCGCTAGCCAGCAAGGTATCGAGATCGCGACTCAATACTTGGCTGTTAGCCGGATAAAACGCGCCGGCCACCGCAGCGGGACGAATCTGACTCATGGTGCATCACTCCAAACTATTAGTACTCTTAAGTGGACGCTGTTGCGCCGTATTTCAAGCAATCTATGATTTACTTCAATAACTATAGTCAGCGAAACGACAAATGCGTGCCCCGGAACGTTATTTCGCTTTAATTCCTGCCGCCGGCAGCGGCAGCCGCATGGGCTCGGAATTACCGAAGCAATATCTGGAACTCGCCGCTGCGCCGATGTTGCAGCATGCGGTGCGCGCCCTGTGTATCCATCCGCAGATCGAGCGAGTATTCGTCGTACTTGCCGCCGAGGATGCGCATTTCGCGCGCTATGACTGGACACCGTTCGACGCCAAACTGCGACGCCTCTACTGCGGCGGGGCGACGCGCGCCGCGAGCGTACTCAATGGGCTGCGCGCCATGGCTCCAGTATTGCAGCCGGAGGATTGGGTGTTGGTGCATGACGCAGCACGGCCGTGCTTGGCGCAGGCGCACCTCGATGCCTTGATCGCGGCTTTAGTGGATGACGAAGTAGGTGGCCTGCTAGCGGTGCCGGTGGCGGATACTTTGAAGCGCGCCGATCAAGCATCGCGCGTGACCCATACCGAGCCGCGCGAAAACTTATGGCAAGCGCAAACCCCGCAAATGTTCCGGCATAGCTTGCTGCTGCGCGCCTTGGAAGCGCTCGGCACTGATACCCCCACCGACGAGGCGTGCGCCATCGAGCATTTGGGATTGAAGCCGAAGCTGGTGGCGTGTGACGTGACGAATCTCAAAGTGACTTTTCCTGGCGATTTCAAGCTGGCTGAAGTGATACTAAAAAATCTGCGAAGCGAGTTGAAATGACGATGCGAATCGGACAAGGTTTTGACGTGCATGCATTGGTGGCAGGGCGCAAGCTCATCATCGGCGGGGTGGAGATTGCTTACCACCTGGGCTTGGCAGGCCATTCCGACGCCGATGTGCTGTTGCATGCGATTTGCGATGCGCTGCTGGGCGCATGCGCGCTGGGGGATATCGGCCGGCACTTTCCCGATAGCGACGCCCGCTACCAGGGTATCAACAGCCGCGAACTGCTGCGGCAGGTCGCGAAACTGATCGCCGCTAAGGGTTATCGCGTTGCCAATCTCGACGCCACCATCATCGCCCAAGCACCGAAAATGGCGCCGCACATCCCCGCCATGATCGCGCATATCGCCGCCGATCTGGGTGTAGCAGGGGATGCGGTGAACCTCAAAGCGACCACCACCGAGCAGTTGGGTTTTACCGGACGTGGCGAAGGAATTGCCGCGCAGGCGATTTGCCTCTTGGAGCCGGTTTAGCTTGAGTGTTGCAGAGCCGGTCAGACTGTTTTTCGCACTATGGCCGGAGCCACAGATGCAGGAGGCATTCTTTAGAGCGGGGCAGAAACTCCGCCGTCGCTGTGGCGGCCGCTGTACGCGACGCGAGAACATTCATCTCACACTGGCGTTTTTGGGGGCCGTGGAGCCGGAACGGCTGGAGCGGGTTATCGCCACGGCAGATCAGATTCGGCTCCCTGCTTTTGCGCTGGATTTCAATCGTCTCGGCTGGTGGCGGCAAAACCAAGTTGCCTGGGCCGCATCTTCGGAAACGCCGCGCCCGCTACTGGATCTCTTCAATGAACTGCAACTCGGATTGGTACAAGAAGGCTTCAAGTTCGACGAGCGGCGGTTTCTGCCGCATGTCACTTTGCTGCGCAAAGCCCATTGTCCCGCCGTAATGCTCGACAGCGAGCCGCTGCTATGGCGAGTGAACGATTTCGTGTTGGTGCGCTCTACCCTGCAGGAAGATGGGCCGCACTATGCGATTGTGAAACGCTGGCCCTTAGCGGTTTAAAGGTAAATGCAGTGCGCCAAGTGTTTGCTGATTTCGCGCTCATTGGCGGTGGTGTAATCCTTGTCCAGCGTATCGCTCATCAGGCTCAGCACTTGATCCGACAGCCGCGCTTTTAAAATGCCGAGAAAGGGCGACCCCACCACCAGAATCAGGCGCTCGTATTTATTCTGTCCCCGGCCATGTTCTAGGCTACGCGCGATTTCAAGCGCAAAGTGTTCGGCTTCATTTTGCTTGGGATCGGTTGCGGGTTGGCGCGAGGCGTGGCCATTGCCCACGCCTTGCACATAACCGGCGCGGTCCGATACCAATTCGGAGCCTTTCATACGGCTTTCCGGGTGGAGAAATTCGGACAGCAGCTTTAAGCCTTTACCGATTCCCGTGTTTTCATACAGACGTGCGCGTGCGGCATTGGCGACCAGAATCCACGTCGTGCTCATAATACGATTCTCCCTTGCGATGAAATGTGTCCTATTTTCAGGCTAGCAGGTGAGGGAGGAGAGTCAAGATATCGTTATCCTGAATACCTATGTCCCCGCGCGGGACAGGAGTTTGTGGGCAAGGCCGGCAAAGCCGGCGGGGGAAATGTCGGCCGGGTGCAGTACCGTTGCCTGATCGAGCTGGGGATAGTGCTTGAGGGTAGAGCGGTGATAGGCGGGGTCGTAATGGCTTACCAGCATATCGAGCACGAATTCGTCCCAGTGTCCGCTATTGGCCAACGCGCGCCAAGTTTCTAGACGCTCCTTGCTGTGCAATTCTTTGAGGCAGGCAACTTTTTCCAGCAAGCTTTGCGGATCGGCGATGAAATGGGCATACTCTTCCTTCAGCAATTGCACGCGTTGTTCGCTACCCACTTCCAGCAGCACGCAATGGCCTTGCCACATGCGCTCGATCAGCGCATCGGGCACGCGCAACTGGCCGACCTTTTTACTTTCCGCTTCCACATAGACCGGCTTGGCCGGCTCGAAATGCAGTAGCTGTGACCAGATCCGGCTATCGAACATTTTTTGCGCCGGCTGCGGTGCATCGGGTAGGTTGCCCAACACCGAGCCGCGATGCGCAGCGAGTTGCTCCAAATCCAGCACTTGGCCGCCGGCCGCGGCGAGCGCTTGCAGGAAGCGGCTTTTGCCGGAGCCGGTCGGGCCGCACACCACTTGGAAGTGAAATGCCTGCGGCAGCGTAGTGAGATCTTCGACCACGCGGCGCCGGTAGGCTTTATAGCCGCCGTCGAGGCGCGCGACTTTCCAGCCGATCTCGCTCAATATGTGCGCCATCGCACCGCTGCGCTTTCCGCCGCGCCAGCAATAGATCAGCGGGCGCCAGTTTTTTGGCTTGGAGGCGAAATAGTCTTCGATGTGGCGCGCGATATTGCGCGCGATCAACACCGCGCCGATTTTTTTGGCTTCGAAGCTGGAAGTTTGTTTATAGAGGGTGCCGATGCGGGCGCGTTCTTCTTCCGTGAGCACGGGAAAATTCACGGCCCCCGGAATGTGATCCTCGCGGAATTCCGGGGGCGTGCGCACGTCGATAATCTCGTCAAACTGATCGAGCTGTGCTACGGTGGCTACCGCTGTCATGGTTGGGCTGTTGGATAAAAACAGCCATTTTAGCGCCTTGGGCCGTGATCGTACTAATCACGCTAGTGCGTGCAAGTGTGCGCCTAAAGCACGCGGCGGGTAGACTAAGCGGTATGGTCGCCGTTTTCAGTCACCTGCCGTCGTTCGACGCAACGGCGCTCGCGACGCCAAGAACGAAGTGCAACAATGGTGTGGCGGCGTTCGAGAAAGCGCCGCTCCAGGGGTAAAAATTCAACCTTATAACCGGGCAGTTTCATATGGCTCACTCCTTGCACCATCATCTTTTAAGTATGGCAAATGAATAGAGAAATCAAGATAATTAAACGATTTGTAATGCGATGGTAGTTAAGCCCTGAGCTAGAATTAAATATAACTCAATAAGTTATGAGGATATTGCGATGCGATTTTTAATAATTGAAGACGATGCCTCGGCTGCCGATTTCCTAAAAAAAGGGTTAGGTGGATTCGGTTATGACGCCGATGTCGCGCACGATGGCGAAGAGGGTCTCTCGATGGCGCGCGATAAGGATTACGATCTGTGGTTGATCGACGTCATGCTGCCTAAGCGGGATGGCCTATCGGTGTTGAAGTCTTTACGCGACGACGGTAAGCATGTGCCGGCCTTGATTCTCTCCGCGCGCGGCGAGGTCGATGACCGGGTCGAAGGCTTGCGCGCCGGCGGCGATGACTATGTCGTCAAACCCTACGCGCTGGCCGAATTGCAAGCGCGCATCGAAGCATTGCTGCGCCGTACACAGAGTTTCGGTTCGCATCCAGAGACCGAAATCACCGTCGGCGATTTGCACATGGACTTGCTGTCGCGTGCCGTCACCCGTGCCGGGCAAGAAATTTTTCTCAAGCCGCGTGAGTTTCGGCTACTTGAATATCTGATGCGTCACGCCGATAGCGTGGTCACGCGCACCATGCTGCTGGAAAATGTGTGGGATTATTTCTTCGATCCCCAAACCAATGTCGTGGATGTACACATCAGCCGCCTGCGCTACAAGCTCGACAAATATTTTCCTTACCCCATGTTGCATACCGTGCGCGGCTCCGGCTATATGCTGCATTCGACGCGAGAGCCGGAAACGGAATAAGCGCCGGTGCGGCGGTTTTTTCAACACCCCGCGGCGCTGCTGACCACGCCGGCGCGCTTGACGCTGGCGTTCACCGCCCTCTATGTCATCGGCACGCTGCTCATCTTCGTCTTTCTGAATTATCAACTCCGCGTCGTACTCATTGCGCAAGTCGATAAGGCCTTGCTCGACCAGCAAAGCCGGCTCACTCTCCAATATAAAGAAGCCGGAATTCCCGCCTTGCTGCGGGCGGTACGCGGCGAATTGCTTAGCCGTGGCCAGAGTGATCGCACCTACCGCGTGTTTGATGCGAGCGGAAAGAAAACGCTTGAGGTGGGCGATTTACAACTTCCAGCCGAGTTACCAGCCGGCAAAGGCATTCGCGAGATAGACGCCCAGACGGCCGGAGACGGCGCGCCGGTCAAAGCGCGTTTACTGACATTCACCATTTCTGATCGAATTAAAGTATATATCGCCAAAAGTACGCAATCCACCGACGAACTGATGGCGAGTTTTCGTTCCGCCTTCATTACTACCGTGGTACTGATTCTATTGCTGGGTTTGGCTGGTGGCTGGTGGCTGGCCAAGCGCTTCTGGATTCAAATCGAATCGTTCAATCAGATGGCATTGAAAATTGTGAATTCCGGCAATCTAACGAGCCGCATGCCGGTGGTGGGGAATGATGAATTCTCAGTGCTTGCGACCAATATGAATGCGATATTGGATAAGATGGAAAAGCTGTTTCAAGGTATCCGTCAGGTCAGCGATAACATCGCGCACGATTTGCGCAGCCCCTTGACCCGGCTACGCGCCGATGTGGAGGTGACGCTGCAAGAAAGCGATCCGAAGCAATATCGTTTGACTTTGGAGCGGGTGCTGGCGGAATTGCAAAACATGCAAGAAATTTTCCAGTCGTTACTCTCACTCGGCCAGGCGGAAGCGGGCAGCCTGAAGATTCGCAAGAAGTTGCTCAATCTCGCGCAGTTGCTGGAAGATATTATCGAGCTCTATGGGCCATTGGCCGAAGACAAAGGCCTAGTATTTGATGCACGCATCTCCGCCGACTTAGCCATCGAAGGCGACCGGCAACTGCTGGCGCAAGCGCTTTCCAATTTACTCGATAATGCCGTGAAATACGTTCCCGAAGGTGGAAAAATCGTCCTCACTGCCGAAATGCACGGCGATAAAGCCGAGATTCACCTGGACGACAGCGGGCCGGGCATCCCGCCGGACATGCGCAAAAAAGTGTTCGACCGCTTCGTGCGCGTCGACCCCAGCCGCACCTTGCCGGGCACTGGTTTGGGTTTGAGCTTGGTCAAGGCCTTCATCGAACTGCATCAAGGCAGCATTACGCTCAGCGACAGTAAACTGGGCGGCACATCATTTATCATTGTGCTCCCCGTCAAATAATTTTTCCGTCAAGTGATACGTATTTATAAAGCTGCGGATTTGCCCCAGGCGCATCTCATTGCCGGCTTGTTACGGCACGCCGGGATTGATGCCCGGGTGCTCAATGAAAACGCACAAGGCGGTTTGGGCGATATTCCTTTTGGGGAAACCTATCCGGAAGTATGGATTATTAACGCGCCGGACTTTGCGCGCGCGCATGACATGATCGCCGATTTTGAATGCGCGCCGGTGGAGTCAGGCCGCATTTTCTGCCGCGCATGTCATGAAGAAAACCCGGCGAATTTCGAATTATGCTGGAACTGCGGCGAGCGGATTTGAGCTAAGCGGTTTAGCGCAATAGCGGTTTTAATTCTGCCCACACTGTATCCAGCAGCAGCGGTTGTACTGCCGCCGTCGGATGCAAGCCGTCTGCTTGAAAATAGGTGCGTTTGCTGGCGATGGGCGCCAGCAGGAAAGGGACACGCTTAATATGATATTTTGCGGCGAGTGTTTCGAATAGATGCTGGAACTTTTCAGTGTAAGCGGGGCCGTAGTTAGGTGGTAGGCGCATGCCGATGAGCAGGACTTGCGCGCCGCTGTGCTTGGCACGCCGTATCAACGCATCCAGATTGCTTTGCGTCGCATCGAGCGATAGGCCGCGCAAGCCGTCATTCGCGCCCAACTCGAGTATCACTACCTGCGGCTGGTGACTGGCGAGCAGGGCGTCGATGCGATACAGTCCACCGCTGGTAGTTTCACCGCTGATGCTGGCGTTGATCACGCGCTGCGGATACCGCTCGGCTAGCAAGCGTTGCTGCATGAGGCTAACCCAGCCGCGATCTTGCGGCAGACCGTAAGCGGCGGAGAGGCTATCGCCCAGCACCAATATCGTTTGCGCAGCATGCGCTTGCGCGCCAAATAACAGCGCCACTGCAATCCACCCGCGTAGGAAATAAATCCACATGTCAGAGCAAGTCATTGTCCGCGTAGAAAAGCTTACTAAAACTGTCGCGCATGATAGCGGCGCGCTCACCATCCTGCATGATATTTCATTTGCAATCAAAAGCGGCGAATCAGTGGCTATTGTGGGGCCTTCCGGCTCGGGAAAATCGACGCTACTGGGCTTGTTGGCAGGCCTGGACACGCCCTCATCCGGCGCTGTGTCCATCAATGGTGAGTCTCTGTTTGTGTTGGACGAAGACGCCCGCGCGGGCTTACGCGGGCGCTTAATTGGATTCGTGTTCCAATCGTTCCAATTGCTGCCGATGCTCACTGCACTAGAGAATGTGATGTTGCCTTTGGAATTGTTAGGCGGTGGCAATGCGCGCCATCGCGCCACAGACATTCTTGAGCGCGTGGGGCTGCAGCAACGCATGCGACATTACCCCAAGCAACTGTCCGGGGGCGAGCAGCAGCGGGTAGCGATTGCGCGCGCCTTCGTGACCCAGCCGGCTTTGCTCCTGGCGGACGAGCCCACGGGCAATCTTGATAGCACTACCGGTGGGACGGTAATCGAGTTGTTGTTCGCGCTGAATCGCGAACGCGGTACGACTTTGCTACTGGTGACACACGATCCCGCCCTGGCGCAGCGCTGCGGCCGTAGCTTGAATTTGGCGGCGGGCCGGATGCTGGAAGAGCGCGCGTGAAACTCGCGCTACGCTTGCTCGCTCGCGAATGGCGTGCGGGCGAGTTGACTCTGATTCTCAGTGCCGTGGTGATCGCGGTGGCGGCGATCACCACGGTAAGTTTTTTCACCGACCGCGTGCACCAGGCGCTCACCACGCAAGCCAGTCAATTGCTTGCGGCGGACTTGGTGCTGATCAGCGATCATCCGATCCCAGTGCAATTTGCCGATCGCGCAAGCGCTGCCGGTTTGATGCTGACGCGCACACTGGCTTTTCCGAGCATGGTGGTAGCGGGTCAGCGCAATCAACTCGCTGAAGTAAAAGCGGTGAGTCCTGGGTACCCGTTGCGCGGTGAATTGAGCGTGAGCCGGACCTTATTCGGCCCGGCTGAAATCGTGAACAGTGGGCCGCAACCGGGCACAGCCTGGGCCGATGCGCGCCTGATGCAGATGCTGGGATTGAAAGTTGGCGCTGTGGTCGAGGTGGGCCAAGCGAATTTGACCGTGGTGGCGGTCATCGCCAAAGAGCCGGATCGCGCCGGCGATTTTTTCAATATCGCGCCGCGGCTCATGCTGCATAGCGACGATATTGCGCGCACACAGTTGATACAGCCCGGCAGCCGGGTGAATTATCGTTTGTTGATCGCGGGCGATGCGCGGCAACTTGCTGCTTATCGCGCTTGGGCCGAGCCGCATTTGAGCCGCGGCGAACGCATCGAAGACGTGCGCGATGCGCGCCCCGAAATTCGCTCCGCGCTGGATCGGGCGCAGCGGTATCTCGGGCTTGCTGCATTGGTCTCAGCGATTCTGGCCGCGGTGGCGGTGGCGCTGTCGAGCCGCCAATTCGTGACGCGCCATCTCGATAGTTGCGCCGTGTTGCGTTGCTTGGGCGCGAGCCAAGCGACGATCTTCCGCATCTATCTCATCCAGTTCATCCTCTTGGGCCTGGCGGCCAGCGCCATTGGCAGTCTCGCGGGATATGGCGGCCAAGCTTTGCTTGCCGAATTCATGCGCGGACGCATCGTGGATCAGTTGCCCGCGCCCAGTCTGTGGCCCTTGCTGGAGGGTTTAAGCATAGGCCTCTTATTATTGCTGGCTTTCGCTCTGCCACCGCTGATGCATTTAAAAAGTGTGTCGACGCTGCGGGTATTGCGGCGCGATTTGGGCATGCCACGGCAGATGGGTATGGCGTCTTATGCGCTGGGTGCGGCCTTGGTAGCCGGTGTGTTGATTTACCGTGCGGGCGAAGTAAAGCTCGGTTTGTACGTGTTGGGCGGATTGCTGGGCGTGGTGCTGGGTGGTTTGATCCTGGGCCTGCTCATGCTACGCGTACTCGCCTTATTGCGCCGGCGTGCGCGGGGTGTGTGGTTTTATGGCTTGGCCAACGCCGGACGCCGGCGCGCCGCCAGTCTGACGCAAATAGTGGGCTTTTCCTTAGGCTTAATGGCTTTGTTGCTGTTGACGCTAGTGCGCGGTGATTTGCTGGCAAGCTGGCAATCCTCCTTGCCGCCGAATGCGCCGAATCGTTTCGTCATCAACATTCAGCCCGATCAATTGTCTGCCTTGCAACAATTTTTCCGCAGAGAAAATTTAGACGAGCCAATCCTCTATCCGATGGTGCGCGGACGTTTGGTGGCGATCAATGCGCGCCCGGTGCTGGCGCAAAATTATGCCGAAGAACGCGCGCAGCGCTTGGTGGAGCGCGAGTTCAATTTGTCTTGGGCGGATCGGACGCGCAGCGATAATCACCTGGTCGCTGGGCGCTGGTGGCGGGGGGGCGATGCGCCGGATCAATTTTCGGTGGAGGAAGGTTTGGCGCAGATACTGGGCATCAAACTGGGCGACCGGCTGACTTATGAAATCGCGGGGACGCCGGTTTCCGGCCACGTGACCAGCTTGCGCAAAGTGGAGTGGGATTCGATGCGGGTCAATTTTTTCGTGATCGCACCGCCGGCCCTGTTACAGGCGCAGCCCGCGACATATATCACCAGTTTTCATTTGCCGCCGGGGCATGAGGAAACGCTGAATCGCCTACTGCGTCAGTTCCCAAATTTTACCGTGATTGATGTCGCAGCGATTATGCGTGATGTGCGGGCCATCATGGCGCGCGTATCCGATGCGGTGACCTTCGTGTTTCTATTCACCTTGCTGGCCGGCTTGGTAGTGCTCTACGCCGCTGTGGCGGCAACGCGCGATGAACGTCTGTATGAAGCGGCAATAATGCGCACTTTGGGTGCCCGCTCGAAACAACTCGCCGCCGCACAGTTGATTGAATTCGCCGTTTTGGGGATGATTTCTGGCGTGCTCGCCGCGACTGGCGCAAGCGTGACCGCTTTCATGTTGACGCAGCAAGTATTGCATCTGCCGTTTGCGTTCAATCCGTGGGTGTGGGTCGCCGGGGTGCTGGGCGGAATGTTGGGCATCATGTTAGCCGGCTTGATGGCGACGCGTAGCGTGTTGCGCGTGCCGCCGCTCGGCGTGTTGCGGTCATTGTCGTAATACGCTATTCCTTGATAGTGTCTATCCGGCGCTATTTTATAAGGGCGCTTCTCTGTACGTAACTACGTTTTGGTATTTAAAGTTTCCGCCAACCCAGCCGTTTATTGAGCGTGAGTCCGTCAAGTTAATGAATTCGGCGGATTCGACATCTATACGGGCAAACCCATCGAAAGAGGGGGACGCAAAGTTACCGGTCTAAGGGGCATGCGCTCTAAGGCAGCGGGATTGCTGGGTGTTTTACTGCGCCTGCGTGCGCGTCTAGCCATCCCGAATTGTCGCGCTTCCCTGCTACCGGAGTAGAACCGCTTGAGGCTATTCGCCCAAGCCTTGTGTAGAGGAAAGATTATGAGCGACGCCGAACACAGCAAGCTCTTGGACGCACTGGCAGAATCCAGCCACGGCCCAAGCCCAGCCGATACCCGCATCCTCGATCGCTGCCGCGATATCGCGGTGGGAAGCCTTTCCGGTGCGCTGAAAGGCATGTTGGACCGGCTCACCGATGAGTTCTTCGCGCATGCCGAAAAGGCGCTCCAGCTCGATACCCAACATCTTTATCTCGAAGCGATGACGATTGCACGCGACAAGCGAGCGATGATCGAAGATGGTTTTCGTCTGCATTTTATTCGCGGCTTTAACGACGCCGTGCGTAGCGATTCGGGCCATCAGAAAAAATCCAGTTTCGATGAAGAAAGCGATTTCGGCTTAGTGACGCCGGACGATTTAGAAGAATCTATCGCGCGCCAGGAAATGGCGGCCAAGGTGAAAGGCAATTGCCGCGACGAGCTGTTTGCGCTGGACAAGCGTATGGGTGCGTTGCTGCATGACGAGGAGTTAGTGCGCCATCATAACCCGCTCGGTGCAGAAGTGTTGGCGGATGCCTTTATGGTGTGCTGCGGCGAAACCGAGGCCAGCCTCAAGGCGCGGCTGTTGTTTGTCACCATGTGGGACAAGCATATGCAAAACGGCGTGTTGTCGATGTATCACGAGATCAATCAATATCTGGTGGAAAAAAACATTCTGCCCAAGATTAAGCGCGAAATTAAGCGCCAAGGCATGAGCAACGCTGCACACATCGCCGCTGCGGCGGCGCAGGCAGCGGTGCAAGCCATGGGTTTTGAAGACGACGAGGGCGAAGTATTTCAGACCATGCAACATTTGTTCAGCGCCGCCGCAGCGCGTGGCACGCTGCCTGGTATGGGTGGCATGCCGGGCATGATGAGTGGAAGTTACGCAGCACCGGGCACACCCGGGATGGCGTGGAGCAATGCTGTTATGGGTAAGGCAGGTGTCTCGGTTGCGCATAACCCGATGGTAGTGACGCAGCTCACCCAATTGCAACATGGTGATGCCGCGGTCTTGGGCACCGGTATGCCTATTGATGCCAGTGCCTTGGTAGCAGGCAACGTCAGTATTCTGCGCGAATTAAAAAATTCCGATCTGGCGGCATCGCTGGGCTCCTTAGATGCGATGACCATCGATATTGTCGCCATGCTGTTCGATTTCATTTTCGAAGACAAGCAAGTGCCAGACACGATCAAAGCCTTAATCGGCCGGCTCCAAATCCCGGTGCTGAAGGCGGCAATGTTGGATCAGTCGTTCTTCTCCAAAAAGAGCCATCCTACACGGCGTTTGCTAAATGCCCTGGCGGAAGCGGCGACTGGCTGGGGTGACGTAATCAGTCATGAATCGCCCTTGTATCAAAAAGTGAATGCGATTGTGCTGCGGGTGAATGAAGAGTTCGAAGATAACCTTGCCGTGTTCGAAGGTGCTTTGGATGAGTTTGAACGATTTATGGAAGAGCAGGATCACACTTCAGATGCGCTGGTCGAAGTCAGCATCGATATGATAGAAGCGCGCGAGCGCGAGCAAATCAAAGAGGAGGATGCGCAACAAGCAGCGGAGAGTGCAGTCCGGGCACGCGCGGCGGATATCGAGGTGCCGGATACGGTGCGTCTCTTCTTGTGCCAAGAGTGGGTCAAGCCCTTGTGTGCAGCGTATCTGACCGGGGGTAGCGAAGGTCACACCTGGATCGAGGCGGTGGGCCTGATGGACGATTTAATTTGGAGCGTACGCCCGAAGCTTACCCGCGAATCGCGCCAATACATGGTGAAGACGCTGCCCGGTTTGCTGCGGCGTTTGCAACAGGGGATGACGAAGGCGGAGGTTACGCAATCGGCACGCGATCAGTTTATGAGCCAATTGGTGCACTGCCACGCGGCAGCAGTGAAAGCCGGATTTCAGCCGACAGTTGAACCGCAAGCAGTGCCGGAAGAAGCCTGGAAGGCCGGGGTGCGCGCGCGCCATGCGAGCAGCCAAGAACAAGCCAAAGAATCGGCAGTGGTGCTGCCCTTCGTGCGTCCGGAAAGCACGAAAGACAAAGGTGATGTGAAGTTGGAGATCATTCGAGCGCCGGCCAATGATAGCAGGCTGGAAGTGGAAGAGATCACCATCGGTAGCATCGGCTGGATAGAGCAAGAAGAGCTCGATGCGCAATCCGACGCACTCATGCCGCTAGATTTACTGCAAGAGAACGATGTGGTGGATGAATCCGCAGCGAAGCATCTGGTGGCCGAACTTAAGCCCGGCACCTGGGTGGAATTTCGCCATGCGGGTGAAGAGAAGATGCAAGCCAAACTCAAGTGGATTAGCCCGCTGAAGAGCGCTTATCTATTCACCGACCGCCAAGGAAAGCGTGCTGCGACCATGCCCTTAGAGAAGTTGGAAGCCGCGTTCCGTATCGGCAGTGCGCGCATCATCGACGACCTGCCGTTGCTCGACCGTGCGGTGGATAATGTGCTCGAGGCCTTGAAGCAAGCCGCAGCATAATGTTGTAGGAATATTGACAATGAGGACGAAGACTCAACGTCCATGCGCTTCTTTCAGCCAGCGCAAATAGTGTAAGCCATAGTGGTAGCCGAGCTGCACACCCAGAGAATGATCATCGCTTGCTTCCAGCTGCGTCTGCGGCGGCGTCAATTGCGCTACACGGTAAGCATTTCCGCGAAGATAGCCGTGGGCCATGTCGCGGCTCCAGCCGGTGCGGCGGGACAAACGATATGCTGCGAGATGAATAATTTCTGCCATAAAGCCTCCTGTTTTTATAGGAAGCAAACAACAGGCCAGAGCGTGTGTTGCGAGGTACAGAGTGGCGCGATGATTTTATTGTGCTAGTTGCCGCAAGAAAAAAAGCAAGGCAAGGGGCGGAGGTGAACGTAGTCTAGGTGAGGGCTTCGTAGCGGACCTCAATAATTTCCAGCGCTTGCTCGCCAACCGGCGTGTGCACAATGACGCGGTCGCCTTCTTGTTTACCGAGCAGCGATTTTGCCAGCGGCGACATCCAGCTTACTTGCCCATGCACCAGGTCGATTTCGTCGACACCGACGATAGAGTAAGTGTGTTCCACCCCTTCCATATCGTTAACCACAACAGTGGCGCCGAAATAAATTTTTTCTTGCGGTTGCTGAATGGGATCGATTACTTGCGCATAGCCCAAGCGCTTGGTGAGGAAGCGGATGCGCTTGTCGATCTCGCGCAGGCGCTTCTTGCCGTAGAGATAATCGGCATTCTCCGAGCGATCGCCCAGCGCTGCGGCCCATGAAACGATTTTGACGGTCTCCGGGCGTTGCACATTAAAAAGTTCTTTCAGCTCGGCTTGCAGGCGTGCGTAGCCGCGCGGCGTGATGTAATTCTTGGTGCCTGCCGGTATCGTCGCGTCGGCCTCGATTTCATCATCGAGATCGTCGTCTTGCTCTTTGGTGAAGGCTTTGCTCATGGGCGATCCGCTACCGTGAATTTGTGAGGCAACGGCTTAGGTTGCCGAAGCTTAATTCAGGGTGCGGCGGTCTTCAACGCAGCGCCGGTCCACCCAGCCGCGAATGCGCCGGTCCAAATCACTACGGCGGTCTTGACGCACAGCAAAGCGGCGGTCGAGGTTATTTGCCGCGGCATGGCGGCGTAAATAGCGGCGGTCGGAAAAGTCGCGGCGATCCACGGGAATGTGCCGCCGGTCGCTGCGCTCGCGGCGTCCCACTTCGTGGCGCACGCTGGCTTGCTCGGCGAGTTTTTTCACGAAGCCCACGAACTCATCTTCGTAATACAGAATCGCATCGCCTTGGTGTATGAACGGCAGTACCGGGCTATAGTGCCGGTCGTTCTCTAGCCACTCAGCGGCGTTGCGTTGGAGCATAAAGCGCTGCAGGAGTCCGATAGCTTGTGGGAGCGTGAGCATTTTGTGCGAGCCGTTTCTTTTCATGGACGTACGGAGTTAAGGTTGTTGCATACGGGTAATTTTAGGGATTACCTGCAAAAACGCAAGGTTTATGGTTGCTCGCACTAAGATACGGGCATAAGCATTTTTGAATTGAAACTGCCTATTTTTGATAGAGCTATAGATAAACCTGATCTTTTTCATGATCTGGCTAATCTAAAGAGCATTAGATGTCTTAAAACAGAAAATAGATTGAAATGATTTCTATGCGGCTGATCAGCGCACTTCTGCCAGTAAGCGCTCGATCATGCGCTCCGCTTGCTTGCCGTAGTCGCCGCCGAATAAATTGAAATGGTTTAGGATGTGGTAGAGCTGGTATAGGATTTTACGTACCGCATAGCCTCCCACATCCAAAGGATACATGGCTGCGTAAGCGGCATAGAAACGCGCGGGAAAGCCGCCGAAGAGTTCGGTCATCGCCAGATCTGCTTCGCGATCGCCGTAATACGGCGCAGGATCAAAAATCAGCGGCTGGCCCTGACTGTCCGCGCCCCAATTGCCCCCCCATAAATCGCCATGGAGCAAGGCAGGTGGCGGGTGGTAAGTATCGAAGAAGGCTGGCAGGTACTCGATGAGTTGCGCGCCGGGGGTTTGCAGGCGATAGCCATTGCGCGCCGCTAAATCGAGTTGAAACCGCAAGCGGTGTTCACTGTAAAAAATAATCCAATCGTCAGCCCAGGTATTGATCTGCGGTGTGGTGCCGATAGTGTTATCGATATGCCACCCGAAACGCGGCGCGCTCACACGATGCATCGCCGCAAGCTGCTCGCCTAAGCGTTCTGCGCTACGGTTGTCGCCATCGTGCATTTCGATGTATTCCAGCACCAGGTAGGCGCGATCTTCGGCAAGGCCATGACAAATTGGGCGGGGGGCGCGTAAGGTGCGGGTTGCGACGATTTCGGTGAGGCCCGCGGACTCCGCCTCGAACATCGCCACTTTATTGGCATGATTCGTTTTGACGAAAAAAGCGGCTTGACCATCGTCAATGAGGTAAGCGCTATTAATGCACCCCCCACCTAGGCTGCGTTGGTGGCGAGCATGAAACGGCGTGCCGGTAACGCGGGCAATGTGTTGGGAAACGGCGGTCCAAAACGGCATGCCGGATCTTAGCATGAGGTGTTGCAATTCCACGGCAAGCACTCTAGCCTAAGGGCTGCTATTAAAAAAGGAGGCATACTTTGAAAAATCTTATGTTTGCGACGCTAGGGGTGTTCATCGCGGTGCAGGTACAGGCCACTCCCTTACCTGCGCCCAAAGTACAAAAAATCAACGATCGGGTGTATGCCTTGCTTGGGCCGCGTGGCATGCCCAACAAACAAAATCAAGGCTACATGGTGAACAGCACCGTGATCATCGGCGACAAAGGTGTGATCTTGGTGGACACCGGCTTCAACGATGAAATCGGTAAGCACTTGGCCAAGGCCGTCGCCAAGCTCACCTCCAAGCCGGTCACGCACATCATCAATACGCATCATCATGGCGATCACACGCTGGGTAATATTGCCTTCAAAGGCGCGGAAATTATTAGCACACAGCAATGCAAAGCGCTGGTGGAAAAGACCGGTTATGAATATATCAATATCGTGCAAAATCTGACCGGCCAAAAATTTCCCAACACCAAGCCGGTGCCCGCGACCGTGACAGTGGCGCAGGAGACGCGTACCGAACGCGTGATCGACGGCGTTAAAGTCGTGCTCTGGGCGCCAAAGGGATCGCATACGCCGGGCGATCTCATGGTCTATTTGCCCGACGACAAAGTGCTGATCGCGGGTGACATTTTGGTGAATGAAACAGTGCCGAATTTCCAGGATGCATCGGTAAAAACGTGGATCAATACCTTGGAAGTAATTCAGAAAATAGACGCTAAGGCTATCGTGCCCGGTCACGGTCCGCTCATGACTAAGGCCGATGTTGCCGCCATGCATAAGCGCATGGCAATGTTGTATGCCGGCGTAGAAGCGGGCTACAAAAAAGGTTTAAGCGATGCGGAGATTCGCAAGACCTTGGATTTGTCGGCATGGAAGAAAATGAGCAGTTTCGACGAAAACATGGGTGCCGACATCAATCGCACCTATTTGGAAGTCGAATCCGCGAATTTTTAAAACTCGGGTGCAGCAATGGCAAATCCGTGCCGGGCGAGTAAATTTAGGGTAGGGTGGATATTTTGTGTAACGAATTCGATGCGTGCCAAGCTGTTGCGCGCGGATGCGCGCCATTCGTGCCCAGGCCTTAAACCCGCTAGTTCGTAAACTTCCGCACGCGGCAAATAAAAAGTGCGGACAAATTGCGCGACCAAAGTTCGCACCAGCGGCGTGAGTAATGTGCGGGCGAGGGCGGAAGTGTGCGCCAAACGCCGTTCCAATGCGTTGCGCGCGCGGGCAATGTGGCGCGCCTCGTCGATAATGTGCAGCCGACACATTGCTTTTATTAGCGGATTGATCGCATCGTCGTGCGTGCGCACAAAACGGTTTAGCCGATCGGGTATTTCTTCTCCGATCACTACCGCCAACCAAAATAGCGTCGATTCTGCCGGGGCATGGCGCCCCAAATAATCCGTCAGCCACGGACGGCGAAAACTTCCGGCGGGCAACTGCAGCCCGCTTTCCGCCAGTAATTTTAGAAACATCAGGCTGTGTCCCGCTTCCTCGCGAATTTCGTGCAAGTCATACGCGTATTCTTCGTATGATCTGGCTTGCGACGGCGAATGATTGAGCCGGGCGATGAATATCCCTTCCAGCCACAAGCCAGCTTGAATGAAATTCATAAATTCGTATTGTGATAAGCGCCGCTGTATCGCTTGCGGTTGGCGTGTGAACGCAGGCAGCCCAGCGAGCGAAAGCGCGGAAGGGGGTAGCCAGAAATCATCCAGACTAAGCGCGCCCCATGGCAACTGCGTCAACGGGTCGCGATATGGCTGACTGTTGACGCTGAGGTGATGGAGTAAGGGTGAATCGAGGTTAGGCATGGGCGTTTTCCTGGCCAAATTCTATCATGCGATCAATGAACTAGCGCAGCCGAGGTTGCCCGGAAAGGCGTAATCGTTTATCCTTGCCGGCTTTTCGGAGAGGTGGATGAGCGGTTTAAGTCGCACGCCTGGAAAGCGTGTTTAGGATAATATCCTAACGCGGGTTCGAATCCCGCCCTCTCCGCCAAACAAGAAAGCCGGCCCATGTGGCCGGCTTTCTTGTTTGGCGAGTTTTTTCAGCGCATCATTTCTCCGAATCTCTGGATCCTGATGAAGCATTCTGGCTAGCGGTTTCGTTTTCAAGCGCCTGCATGCGCTTTTCAGTCAGGGCGATGAAACGGGGAGTCGGTCCCACGTCCTCGTAGATTGGATCACCCTGGTCATCCTCAGCGATCACCTGGCTTCCTGGGACATAGTGCATCGCTTGTTCCAACTCGTCGAGAGCCGCACTTAACAGTTCGGAAATGATTTCCGTTTCGCTGCGAATCGGATACATCTCGGCCAGCGCGGCAATCCTCGCGGCGTCGCGCAGCGGTAGGCGAACGCAGTACTCGCGGACAGTGAGCGCGCCGCTTGAAGAGGTTTCCCAATGTTGCACCAAGTCCGAAATTTTCATTGCCTGTCTCCGCAAACGCCATCGCCATTATCAATGATGAGTATAGTTGCCGCGCCAGCACCAATCAATATGGCAGAGCCGGGGGTTCCGTCACGCGGGCTATACGCAGCATAGTCCAGCGTACTAGCATGACGAGAACCAAGCTAGACAAGAATCCCGCTATCACATCTGCCGGAAAATGCGCGCCCAGGCTTACGCGCGAAATACCTACCCATAACACGAATGCCATACCCACCAGCCGTTTCCAGCCCTTTAACAGCGGCCATAGGCTGGCCACGATGAGCATGGCAAAAGAGCTATGCCCGCTCGGCAGGCTGTGATGATATTCGGGCGTGCCCACAATATGTACCGTTCCTAAAGGCAACGCGAGCGGGGGGCGCGGAAAATCCAAGAGCGGTTTTAACCAGCCTAACAACCATCCATCCAACACATAAGCCACGCTGAACACCGCCAGCACGGCGAACCAGCGCAGCAGCGTATCTCGGTCAGTATTGCGGCTGCAAACGATTAATCCAACAGTAGCGACGAGCGCGAGATAAAGAGGAAAATTCGCATGGCCGCCCAGCGCGGTGCCAGCCAGCATGAAGCGATCGAGAAGATCGCCGCGTACATTGTTAATGGCATGGAAGAGCCAAACGTTGGCGCCACCCCAGTCGTAGAAAGTCTCTTTCATAAAATCTGACTAGCTGAGCCAAGCCATTGCCGCCAAACTGATACCACCCGCGGCCGCTACTGCAGCTAAGGAAAAGAGCCAGCGCTTACGCGTCAGCGCGGTGATCGACGCCAAAGAGATAGCGATTTGGATCAGCGTCATGCCTTGCGCCAGGCGATGGTGCGGATGCAGCAATTGCTCGCTGTGCGTATTTGCCTGATTCGATTCTTCCTCCAACATCTCGGCTTTTTGTTTGATGGCTTTTTTTTCTTGATCGTACTTCTCGATCTGCTTGCGGTAGAAGTCGCGTTTATCCCCAGGGGCGATATCCGCCGCCAACTCCATCAGGTGGCCCTTACTGCTCTTAGCCTGATAGAAATTCCATTGATCGGAGGCCTGCGTCCTTTTGAGCACGGCTTCGTTTTTGAAAAGCATGGATTCATTTTGGGTTGAGCCGCCTTGATAACTGACGATTGCGCCGATGGTGGACAAGATCGCCGTAAATATCGCCACGTACTGTGCAAGCCCTTCTCCGCGGTGTGCTGCATGTTCTACTTCGTGCTCATCCGCGCCGTGAACGTGAAAGCCATCTTCGGACATGAAATCTCCTTGACTATGAATCGTAGTAAAGCGTGCATTATCTTTTAGTAAGAGCAGATTTACCAGCCAACCACACATTGGCTCCCAAAAAACAACTAGTGCTCGATCCCGCCTATCAGATCAAGTGATTTAGTCTAATATGGCGCTTAGTTGACGTTGCCATTGCCATAGTGAGACCCCTAGTGGATGCCATACCCGAAATAAAGCCTGGCCAATCGATAGCGCTGTTGAAGGAACTGCACATCCTCACGCGCGATGGCAAAATGAATCAAGATAGCCGCCGCAAGCTCAAGCAGGTTTATCACCTCTATCACTTCATCGAACCGCTCTTGAAAGAAGTGCAACAAGACCATCCCGGCATTCAGTTAGTCGATCATGGGGCGGGCAAATCCTATTTGGGTTTCCTTTTATATGATTTGTTTTTCAAAACGTTGAACAATACATCGCATATTTACGGCATTGAGACACGGGATGAATTGGTCAAAAAATCGCAGTCGCTCGCCGAGAGCTTGGGTTTTCTCGGCATGACATTCTTGAATTTGTCGGTAGCAGCCTCGATGGAATCCGAGCATTTACCGGAGAAAGTCGACGTGGTGACTGCGTTGCATGCCTGCAATACCGCCACCGATGATGCGATTCATTTCGCGCTAAAAAAACAGGCGCAATTCATCGTGCTGGTACCCTGCTGCCAAGCCGAAGTAGCGGCGGTGCTGAATAAAAATAAGGGTAAAGCGCTGGCCAAAAGTGCGCTGACCGAGCTTTGGCGTCACCCGCTGCATACCCGCGAATTCGGTAGTTTAGTCACGAATGTGCTGCGCTGCTTACAGCTTGAGGCGCATGGCTACCAAGTCAGCGTGACCGAGCTGGTGGGCTGGGAGCATTCGATGAAAAACGAACTGATCATCGCCAGCTATAAAAATCTGCCGCGCAAACGTCCGGCCGAACGTTTGAACGAAGTGCTGCAAACGTTGGGGCTGGAAGAAATGAGCCAGCGATTTTTTACCTCGCCGTAAGACTATCAAGTAGCGCAGGCGCCCTCGCCTGCACCAGCCAACCTATTTGCAGG
>JANYAU010000104.1 GCA_025361165.1 Betaproteobacteria bacterium
GCGATGGAAGCGGGTAAGCACATCCTGCTGGTGGCGCAAAAATCGGCGTCCAAGGACGAGCCGACGACCGATGATCTGTATCATGTCGGTAGCGTCGCCAGTATTTTGCAAATGTTGAAATTGCCCGATGGTACGGTGAAGGTGCTGGTCGAGGGCAATCAGCGTGCACGCATTAACGATTTCATCGACGCCAAGACCCATTTCGCCGCGGATGCGGAGATAGCGCTGATCGAAGCGCCGACAGACAATGAGACGCTGGCACTGATGCGCAGCGTGTTCACCGAATTCGATCAGTACGTCAAGCTCAATAAAAAAATTCCGCCGGAGATTTTGACCTCGCTTGCCAGCATCGACGACGCCGGCCGCTTGGCGGATACCATTGCTGCGCATCTGCCGATTAAACTCGAGCAGAAGCAAGAAATCCTGGAAATGTTCTCGGTGCATGAGCGCCTCGAACATTTGTTTGGCCTGCTGAATGCCGAGATCGATATCCTGCAAGTGGAGAAGCGCATTCGCGGCCGAGTGAAGCGCCAAATGGAAAAAAGCCAGCGTGAGTACTATCTGAACGAGCAAGTGAAAGCGATTCAGAAAGAACTGGGCGATATGGAAGAGGGCGCCGATCTCGACGATCTGGAAAAACGCGTTATTGAAGCGAAGATGTCGAAAGAAGCCAATACCAAAGCCATGGCCGAGCTGAAAAAATTGAAAATGATGTCACCTATGTCGGCGGAAGCCACTGTGGTGCGTAATTTCGTCGAGACCATCGTTAATTTGCCATGGCGCAAGAAGAGCAAAATTAGCAAGGATCTGGAGCGCGCTGAAGAAGTGCTGAACGAAGACCACTATGGCCTCGACCGGGTGAAAGAACGCATTATCGAGTACCTCGCGGTGCAGCAGCGCGTGGATAAACTGAAAGCGCCCATACTGTGTTTGGTTGGCCCTCCTGGTGTGGGTAAGACCTCACTCGGACAATCCATCGCTAAAGCCACCAATCGCAAATTCGTGCGCATGGCCTTGGGCGGTGTGCGTGATGAAGCCGAGATTCGTGGCCATCGCCGCACCTATATTGGCTCCATGCCGGGCAAAATTTTGCAGAGCATGACCAAGGTTGCGGTGCGTAATCCGCTGTTCCTGCTCGACGAGGTAGACAAGATGGGCGCGGACTTCCGCGGCGATCCGTCGTCGGCCTTGCTGGAAGTGCTTGACCCGGAGCAAAATCACACTTTCGTCGATCACTATGTTGAAGTTGAATTTGATCTGTCCGAAGTGATGTTCGTAGCCACCGCTAACTCGCTCAATATTCCGCCGGCGCTGCTGGACCGGATGGAAGTGATCCGGCTTGCCGGTTACACCGAAGACGAGAAGATCAATATTGCGGTGAATTATCTGTTGCAGAAACAGATCAAGACCCATGGCTTGAAGCAGGGTGAGATCAACGTCACCCAGAGCGCGATCCGCGACATCATTCGCTATTACACCCGCGAAGCTGGGGTGCGCAGCTTGGAGCGCGAAATCGCCAAGATCTGCCGCAAGGTGGTGAAAACCCTGCTGGTAGATAAGAAGGCGACTAAGATCACCGTCAGCGCGCGCAATCTCGACAAATACCTGGGTGTGCGCCGCTTTAGCTACGGCATGGCGGAAAAAGCCAATCAAGTCGGTCAGGTAACGGGCTTGGCGTGGACGGAAGTCGGCGGCGAGTTGCTGACTATCGAATCGGTCAAAATTCCGGGCAAGGGCAAAACCATCACCACCGGTAAATTAGGCGATGTGATGCAAGAGTCGATTCAGGCTGCCTTGTCGGTAGTGCGCAGCCGCTCGAAACGGCTCGGCATCCCGGAAGATTTCTATCAGAACAACGATATCCATATCCACCTTCCGGAAGGCGCGACACCCAAGGACGGTCCGAGTGCGGGCATCGCGATTTGCACCGCTATGGTGTCGGCGTTGACCGGTATTCCAGTACGCGCCGAAGTGGCGATGACGGGTGAGATCACTTTGCGCGGCGAGGTGTTGCCAATTGGTGGTTTGAAGGAGAAGCTACTCGCGGCGCATCGCGGCGGCATCAAGACCGTACTGATTCCGCAGGAGAACACCAAGGATCTCGTTGACATTCCGGACAATATTAAAAATAAACTCGATATCCACCCGGTACGCTGGATCGATCAAGTGTTGGAATATGCCTTGGAGCGCAAACCGCAGCCCTTGCCGGATGAAGCACCGGCCGCGTTGCCGCCGAAAGTAGAAGAGAAGTCGACAATCGTCGTGAAACACTAAGTCGGTTACTTGACGCAAAAGCCGGACGGGTTCGCGCCCCTCCGGTTTTTTTCATGCCAGAATTGGTGCGCACGGAAGAAATTATTTTCTTGCGCGGGAATGAAAAACCATTCATGCGATATCGCTGACATATCGCTTGACACTGTGTTTTTCAGACTGCTATAAAGCGCAGTACAGGGTTCGACTGCCACATCACACACCATCCATAAGAAGGGGACACCACGTGAACAAAACTGAATTGATCGACGCTATTGCCAAGGATGCGGATATTTCCAAGGCAGCTGCGGGTCGCGCGCTGGATGCCGCGGTCGGCGCAGTGCAGCAAGCACTGAAAAAGGGCAATATGGTTACGCTCGTGGGCTTCGGTACGTTTTATGTTGGCAAGCGTGCTGCGCGCAATGGCCGCAATCCGCAAACCGGCGCCACCATCAAAATCAAGGCAGCCAAGGTTCCGAAATTTCGCGCTGGAAAATCGCTGAAAGATGCGCTAAACTAGCGGGCTTTTGGAGAGGCCGTGCTGGTGTTTAGCAAGGCTGAACCAAGTAGTTTCGTTACGCTAGCAGGGGTCACGATAGTACGGGTGCAGGTATCGTGATCGAGACTCCGTTTTGGGTGCTTAGCTCAGCTGGTAGAGCGTCGCCCTTACAAGGCGAATGTCGGGGGTTCGATCCCCTCAGCACCCACCAGCGCAAGTTTAGGAGTGGTAGTTCAGCTGGTTAGAATACCGGCCTGTCACGCCGGGGGTCGCGGGTTCGAGTCCCGTCCACTCCGCCAGAACCGGGCGAGTCCCCTCTATATAGGGGGCTCGCCTTTTTCATTTCGGGTTTACACAATATAGGGTTACGCCATGTTAGCCGACACCATGCACGAGAAGATGAAGGGCTGGTTCGCCCGCATTATTTTAGGCATCATCATTCTTTCTTTTGCGCTTTTTGGCGTTGACGCTTATAACCGTGCGGGCAGCTCGGCGCCGGTGGTGGCCCAGGTGGGTGATCGCAAGATCACATTGCCGGAATATGAGGAAGCGTTCAAGGCCGAACAAAACCGCATGCGTGAAGCGGGTGAGCGTAATCCGGCGATATTGAACGGAAAGACGCTGAAATTGGCGGTGCTGGAGCGCCTGATACACGAACAATTATTGATTCAGCAAGCGGCTAAGCAGGGTTATTCCGCGAACGAAGCAGCGATTCTCGCCTTGGTGCAACATGAGCCGACCTTTCAAGAGAACGGCCAATTTTCCGAAGCGCGGTTTCAGGCCTTCCTCGCCTACAATCATCTAAGCAGTAAACAATACGTGTCTTCTATCGCGCAGAATCGCGTGATTCGCGAGTTACTAGCGTTGCAAGCGGACACCGGTATTGTTTCGCATACGCTGGCAGAACGCTTGGCGCAAATCATGGCTGAGCAGCGCGAAGTGTCCAAGAGCGTATTGCACACCGCAGATTTCGCCGCTCAAGTCACCCTCGATCCGCAGAAAATTCAAGCCTATTACACGGCGCATCCGGAGCTATCGCGCGTGCCAGAGCAAGCCCGGGTGGAATATATTGTGTTTTCGCCCGAGGCCGTGCTGGCCCATTTACAAGTGACCGAGGCTGATGCCAAAGCGTATTACGCAGCACATGCCGCGCAGTTCGCGCAGCCGGAGAGCCGCGAGGTGGCGCATATCTTGATCCGCGCCCTACCGGATGCTAAGCCCGCCGAACGCCAAGCGGCGGAAGAAAAAGCGCAGCAGATACTGAAGCAGGTGCAGCAAAATCCGCAAACCTTTGGCGAGTTGGCCAAGAAGTATTCGCAAGATCCGCTAACCGCCGCGCAGGGCGGTTCCTTCGGCCTGATCCAACGTGGCGCCATTTTCAAACAAGTGGAAGATGCCGCGTTTAGCATGAAAGCGGGCGAAGTGCGCGGCCTCGTGCCATCGCCGGCAGGTTTCCACATTGTGCAGGTGAAGGCGATTACCGGCGGTGGGCAACGCAGCTTCGACGATGTCAAAGTGCAGGTGATGGACGCAGCCAAGCGCGACCTCGCGCTGCGCAAATTTAACGAAGCGGTGGACCTGTTTGGCGATGCGGTATATTCCAAACCCGATAGTCTCAAGCCAGCGGCGGAGAAATATCAGCTCACGATTCAAAGCAGCGATTGGTTTGGACGCTCCGGGCCGACACAAGGCGTGCTCAAGAATGAACATTTGCTCAGCGCGATTTTTTCGAGTGATTCGGTGAAAGACAAGCGCAATACCGATGCGATCGAAGTGGCGCCCAATACCTTAGTTGCGGCGCGTATTTTGGAGTATAAACCGGCTGCAAGTAAGCCATTGGAAACGGTCAAGGGCGAGATCGAATCACGCTTACGCACCGAACAAGCTGCGGTATTAGCAGCTAAAAAAGGGCAAGCCGACGTGACAGAATTGCAGCAGGGAAAAGGCGTGGCGGCGCTCAAATTTGATACGCCAATCAAGCTCGACCGAGCCCAAGCGTTAAAGACAGGTATGGACCAAACTGCGTTGCAAGCCGTTTTCCGTGTCTCGGTTAAAACGCTGCCGGCATATACGGGTGTGGCGCTCGCCAATGGCGATTATGCTCTGTATAAAATTAGCGCTGTGAGTACTAACGAAACGTTGCGACAGCAGGCCAGTCAGTTCGTGCCCTTGTCCTTAGCTCAAACTGCATCGGAACAAATTGCCAGCGTGTATCTCGATAGCCTGCGGCGCGAAGAGAAAGTAACGATCAAGCAAGAGGTGCTGGATAAGGTTGGCGCTGAACGCTAGCCGTCACATCCGATTGCCGTTGCGTGTACTCAAGGTCGCAAGATGGGCCAGCACACGCTGCGCCATGTCGTTGAGCGCGACGATTGCATCTACTCCACCCATGGCGACCGCTTCTTTCGGCATGCCATACACGACGCAGCTCGCTTCGTCCTGAGCGAAGTTATAGGCTCCAGCCTGTTTCATTTCCAACATGCCGCTAGCGCCATCCTTACCCATGCCGGTGAGAATCACCCCGATGGCATTGTGCCCGGCACAGTTAGCGGCGGAACGGAACAGCACATCGACCGAAGGCCGGTGGCGGTTCACCGGCGGCCCGGCGTTTAATTCACAAACATAATTCGCGCCGCTGCGCGCCAGCAGCAAATGCGAGTGGCCAGGTGCGATGTAGGCATGGCCGGGCAAAATGCGCTCACCTGGTTCGGCCTCTTTCACAGTGATTTTACACACGCTGTCGAGCCGGTTGGCAAAGGATCGTGTGAATGATTCCGGCATGTGCTGCGTCACTAAGATGCCGGGACAATCGGCAGGCATTCTGATTAATACTTCTTTGATCGCCTCGGTGCCGCCGGTAGAAGCGCCCATGATGATCAGTTTCTCAGTCCAATTTATCGGATGGAACTGAGCTGGCAGTACGACATCAGCCGATAAGCGCTCGGTTACCTGCAAAGGCGAAGCTGTTTTGTATTCGCTAGGGTGTGGCAGATGGTTACTTGCCATTATCGTCTTTCAGACCGGCAGGCGCGCTGCATGGCGTTTTCCGTGAGCGCATACACGGTTTTGCCGCGCAATTTGAACAGATCGGCTGCGTGGTGAAAACTCTCTGAATGACCCGCAAACAGCAAGCCATCCGGCGCCATGAACGGCACAAACTTTTCCAAAATACGGTATTGCGTTGGCTTGTCGAAATAGATCATGACGTTGCGGCAGAAAATAGCGTCGAACGGGCCGCGCATCGGCCACGTTGCGTCGAGCAAATTAATCTGCCGGAACGTGAGTAACGCTTGCAGATCCGGGCGCACCTGCGCGTGCCCCTCTGGCATGCCGTGCCCACGCAGGAAATACTTTCGCAATAGTTCCTCCGGCACCTTGGCGAGACGATCCGGAGAATAGATGCCTTGGCGCGCTTTATCCAGCACATTGGTGTCCAAATCGGACGCTATGATTTTGACATGGTTTGGAATGAATCCATAGAGTTCAGCTACCGCCATCGCGATCGAGTATGGCTCCTCGCCGGTGGAGGAAGCAGAGCACCAAATATTGATGTTGCCTTTCTGCATTCGCGGCCGCAGAAATTCTTGAAGTAAAGGGAAGTGATGTTCTTCGCGAAAAAATGAAGTGAGATTAGTGGTGAGCGAATTGGTGAAAGCTTCCAATTCCGCTGGATCGCCTTGTTCTACATATCGCACATATTCGCCAAAGGTGCGAATGCCTGTCGCGCGCAAGCGGCGCGCTAAACGGCTATATACCATATCGCGCTTGATAGGCGAGAGCGCGATACCGGCACGTTCATATATCAATTTACGGATGCGCTCGAAATCTTGCTCGGTGAACAAAAATTCGCGCTCGTGATCATGCGTGGTCGGATGGGTCGTGCACGGCGCAACGGCCGTAGCTTGGGCGAGCGTCTTGGATGATTCATTCGAGCGATACATTAGCCAACCCCTATCCTGCACCTGTCATGCTTTTCGGCGCCTATTCAAATATTAGCGGCTCCGAAGCGCTTGAACTTTAAGGCGGGGTGACATGCATTTCTGGGGTGCGGCGTCGGCGGTTAAGGAAAATTACCGCCGACTGTCGTATTGAAACCGGAATCGACGTAAGTAATTTCACCGGTCATACCCGAAGCCAGATCGCTGAGTAAGAACGCAGCGACGTTGCCCACTTCCTCAATGGTGACATTGCGCCGCAGCGGTGCGCTTTTTTCCACGAAATCCAAAATCTTGCCGAAATCGGCAATGCCGGAAGCGGCTAGCGTCTTGATCGGGCCGGCGGAAATGCCGTTGACCCGGATGCCCTTCGGTCCCAGGCTCTGCGCCAGGTAATAGATGCTGGATTCGAGGCTGGCCTTAGCCAGGCCCATCACGTTGTAATTGGCCATGGAGCGCACCGCACCCAAGTAGGTGAGGGTGAGGAGCGCGCCCTTACGGCCTTCCATCATAGGTAGCGCGGCCTTGGCAAGCGCCGTAAAGCTATACGAGCTGATGTCGTGCGCAATGCGGAAATATTCGCGAGTCACCGTGCTCAAATAATCGCCCGCCAGTGCTTCCTTGGGCACGAAGGCAACCGAATGCACCAGACCATCCAATCCATCCCAATGGGTTTTTAGATCGGTGAATAGCTGCTCGATTTGCTCGTCGAAACCGACATCGCAATTGAACACTAAACTGGAGTCGAAATCTTTGGCCAAACCCAGCACGCGTTCTTTGGTACGTTCGCCCTGATAGGTGAAGGCAAGCTCCGCGCCCTCACGCCGCGCCACCTTGGCAATACCATAAGCGATGGAGCGGTTAGAAAGCAAACCGGTGACCAGGATTTTTTTGCCGGCGAGAAAGCCCATGGGTATTCCTTAATTTAATTCGGTAACCGTCCGGCTGTGCCGGGAGTCATTTCATTTTGATGTGGCGAATTTCGCATTATAAATCTTGTGTTGGATCAGAGATAGCAACTCTTACCGGAACAACTCAAAGTCTGGTCATTACAGCGTGCGCGAACACCAGTACCAAACAAAATAGCGCTTCAGCCTCACAGCCTAAAGAAAATTAGATAAAAGCCGACATTTTCCCCACTGAGGGGCGGTTTCTTTCAACGCTGCCAAGACGGCGGCAGGCAGTGGGGTTTTCTTGAAAATTCAATTTTTTATAACTATTGCCAGCGGCTTACTGCTATTGGCGGGTGCTGCCTGTGCCACCGAAACGCCGGTGCTGCTGCTCAACGACACCAACGAGCCTCCCTTCACTACACCCGATCAAAGCGGTTTTCTCGATGTCGTCGCCGGCGAAGCCTTCCGCCGCGCGGGTCAAGCTGCGCTTGGTGAAACTGCCGGCGGAACGTGCGCTGCTCAACGCCAACGCGGGCATCGAAGACGGTGACCTGGCCCGCATCGCCGGCCTCGAAACGCATATCCCAATCTGATTCGCGTGCCGGAGAAGCTGGTCGACTGGGCCTTCACCGCATTTAGCAAAGACGCATCGATTCCCGCGCGTTGGGAGACAATCCGGCAACGTCAGGTTGGCCACATCAAGGGTTGGAAAATCTACGAACAGCAATTAGCCGGCGCGCCCCAGGTCGTCAGCGTTGACAATGCGGCGCAGTTGTTTCGTCTGCTCGCCCTCAACCGAATCGAGGTCGCACTCTACACCCGCTGGATGGGTGAGGCACTGATTCGGCAACAGGGCATCAAGGGCGTGCATGCGCTCGAACCGCCGCTGGCCACGCGCGAAATGTTTATCTATCTGCACAAACGCCACGCGGCACTGGCGCCCAAGCTCGCGGAGGCGCTGCGCGCGATCAAGGCCGAGGGCTTATACGATCGCCTGTACCGCGAAAAAGTGCTGCTGCTCACGGGCTCTTCTACCAAGTGAGCCACGCCTCGTTTGTTTCGCACCCCTGGACGGGGTGCAATCTTGGCTGCCCTGTCGGGCCGCCAAGACGGGAACGGCTGATGCTGCCCTTGGGGGCCGCAGCCTTGCTCGCCTGGGGCTCACATCCCGCCGCTTCGCACAATGCCGCTGCTGGACACATGCGGCACTGTTTGCCAACTGCGGTGGGGACTATTGCTGTGTTCGAATCTGCCACGGACCGCCAGCGGGCCATGCGGCTTTGAAGTTCGGATCATGTGCGTCTGCCAATGTAGGCGGCATGAGAAAATCATGCAGCGCAGCAATGACAACGGTCAGGGTCAGATCATCAGCCGACAGTGCGTTTTTTCGCAGGAAGGCTTTCCACTGAGTCTGCTTCATCGCGTCGCTCGCAAATGCCTGCGTCAGCGCCAGCGGCGCTTCGGCCGGAATGGGGGTGTTCCGCCGTTCAAAGGTGGCTCGAATAGCCTTGGCCAGCGTGGCACCGTCGAATTCGAATTTCCGCATGATGGCCCAGAGATCGTAGAAATCTTTCATGCGGCTGTTCGCGATACCGAGCCAAACCATGGCATGAAATTTTTCCGCGACCACGGTGTAGAAAGGATAGGCGCGCAGTTTTGGTGCCGGAAAGTCCAACACCGTGGGATAGGTAATTTCTAGCGGCGCGGGCGTTACTGCGTCGCCGTAGCCGATATCAACCTGAATTGGGATGATGGCATTTTCCAACTTGGCATCGAATAGCACGCGCACGCCTTGGTATTCTTGATCCTCGCGTATTTCGGTGACGCGCACGGTGTCAGGCAGAAACTCCAGGCCATCCGGTTCTACCGATTCTTGGCAGATTTTCTGAAAAGTTCCCTGCACCTCAGGCAGATCATTCGGACCGAATCCCAACAGATCAAGATCACGTGTGGGCCGGTGCGGCGCACCATCCCACGCGGCAAAAAGCATGGCGCCTTTGAGCAGAAACTGGTTGTGGTATGGCGATTTCCCCAGGCGATATAAAAGCCGCTCTAGGGTATAGCGCGTCAGCACCAGATCGAAAGCCTCACCGTCACGCTTGGAAATATTCAGCAACCGCTGGCGCACCGAGGCGGCAAGATTACGGGGCTGATCGACGCTCATGTCAGGGTTTCCAAATACGGGCGCATGACTGTGCCTACGCGGCAAATCGTTGCATAGTGCCACAGTTCATCCATGGTGCATTTGCGCGCGCGCCAGCTTTCCCGCAGAGCTTCAATTGCCACATCCAGCCCGATCTTGTTGCGGTATTTGAAGCAATCGGCGATTGTTTTGGCCACGCAGTAAATTTTGGTGGGTACGCCGTCTATCGTATGCGTCTCGATTCCGGCTTGCAGCGCCTCTCCCGAGAAACGCACAATCCGCAGCGGTGTTTCTTGGGCAGCGGGCGCACGAGCCTTGTTGTCGATTGCGAGCCACACTTCGAACGGTGCCTGGGTGGTCACGCCATGAAACCGCAGCGCCGAAAGTAGGCAAACCACGCCATGCGGTACACGCTTCGCGGCTTCGGCCAGACTGTGATTGGTGGTGATGTCCCCATTGGCCAGCATGTAAAGGCCGCGCCCAAGGCGCTGTAGCTTGCCCGCTTCTGTGAGCCGGGCAAGATAAGCGCGTGGAATGTTGTGTGGTTCCAGGTCTCGGGCGCGAATCACGCCGCCTTGCTTTGCGAGCGTCAGAACTTTGGCGACTTTTGAGGTTTCCATGATTGATACAGATTGTCGGTATTTGTTAATAATTACCGACATTGTGTATCATGTCAACTGGTGCTAGCAAGATTGCTAGGGCGTATCTCTAGCGCAATTTTTTGCGATTTTTACCGGATATCAGTAATATAAACGTATAGGCGTTTATACGCCTTTTCGTTGATTGGAGACATTATGGAAGACTCAATTCGTTGGACGATCAAGGTTTCCAAGAGGACGGATATTTCATTGCGCTCTTACCTTGCCCAGCATGGCATGAAGAAGGGCGATTTGTCGAAATTCGTCGAGGAAGCGGTACGCTGGCGCGTACTCGATAAAACCGTATCGGAAGTTCGGGAGCGCAATGCTAACGTTCCTGAAGGAGAGATCGAGGCGGCAATCGACGAGGCACTTGCTGCTGTGAGGGCAGAACGGCAAACAGAGATGCCCGCAAAATAGCTACGCAAAAAATAGTCGAGCATGCGTGTTGCGCTTGATACGAATATCCTGGTCAGCGCGCTGATAAGCCCGAAATCGTTAGCGCGCCAGATATATGAAGCCGCAAGATCAGGGCGCATCGCGCTGGTAACGTGTGATGCTCAGCTCGATGAGTTCAGGCGGGTGACTCGCTATCCAAGGGTTCAGCAATATATTAGGGCCTCGGAAGCCGGGACGATGCTCAATGAGCTGCGCGAACTTGCTATTTACATCGAAGTGAACGAGAAGGTAGATGTCTCTCCTGATCCGGCAGACAACTTTTTGTTTGCGATGGCGCAGGCGAGCAAAGCGGATTATCTGGTGACGGGCGACAAAGAAGATGTGCTCGCACTAGGCCAACATGAGAAGACGCAGATTGTCACCGTGCGAAAATTGATTGAAATTTTGAAGCTATAAGGTGAAAGAAATAAGAGGTGGTTGTTGCATTGAGATTGCTCCGGGGATATTTGTTTTACAACAAATAAAATAGGGCGGGTACTCGAAGTTAGATGGAGCTTTCTGTTCAAACTATTGCACTAAGTCAGCTTGAGTCACATCTATGGGAATCCGCCAACATTCTGCGCGGTCCGGTGGATGCGGCCGACTTCAAGACTTACATCTTTCCGCTACTTTTTTTCAAGCGAATCTGCGACGTTTGGGACGAGGAATTCATTGAAATCGTGGATGAAACCGGGGATACCGAACTGGCACTGTTTCCGGAGTCCCACCGTTTTCAGATTCCGGACGAATGCCACTGGAACGATGTGCGCGCTGTCGCCACTAACGTCGGCACAGCACTCCAACGCGCCATGCGCGAGATTGAAAAAAGCAACCCAGAAACGCTCTACGGCGTATTCGGCGATGCGCAGTGGTCGAATAAAGATCGGCTATCCGACGCACTCCTAAAAGACCTCATCGAGCATTTCTCCAAGTTGCCACTGGGCAACAAGAACGTTGCCTCAGACTTGGTCGGTGATGCCTACGAATACCTGATCAAAAAATTCGCCGACGCGACTAACAAGAAAGCGGGCGAGTTCTACACCCCGCGCAGCGTAGTGCGCCTGATGATCGAGATGCTCGACCCCAAGGAAGCTGAAACCATTTATGACCCGGCTTGCGGTACTGGGGGCATGTTGCTCGCCGCAGTGCAGCACGTGAAGGAAATGCATGGCGACGTGAAGCGACTATGGGGACGGATTTACGGTCAGGAAAAAAACCTGACTACCTCGTCCATCGCCCGTATGAACTTGTTCCTCCATGGCATCGAAGACTTTCAGATCGTGCGCGGCGACACGCTACGCAACCCGGCTTTTTTCGATGGTGACCGTCTGGCAGACTTCGACTGCGTGATCGCCAATCCACCGTTCTCGCTCGAAAAGTGGGGCGAGGAGATGTGGCTCAACGATCCATTTGGCCGCAACTTCGCCGGCCTGCCCCCATCCAGCAGTGGCGACTTCGCCTGGGTGCAGCACATGGTCAAATCGATGGCCGAGGTGACAGGTCGCATGGCTGTGGTGCTGCCGCAGGGTGCGCTGTTCCGCAAAGGAGCCGAGGGCAAGATTCGTCAGAAGCTGCTGGAAATGGACCTGATCGAAGCCGTCATCGGCCTGGCGCCAAACCTGTTCTACGGCACCGGTCTCGCCGCGTGCATCCTGGTGCTGCGCAAGAAAAAGCTAACTCAACGGCGCAAGAAGGTCATGATCGCCGATGCCTCGCGCCTCTTCCGGCGCGGCCGGGCACAGAACTACCTGGAGCCGGAGCACGCCCTCGAAATCCAGCGCTGGTTCGAGAAATTCCAGGATGTTCAGGACGCCGTGCGCATTGTCAGCTTCGACGAGATCAAGACCGAGGACTGGACGCTCAATATCTCCCGCTACGTGCTGCCGCCCTTGCAGGATGACATCACGCCGCTACCGGAAGCCATCGCTGCCTTCAAGGACGCGCTCACCCGCTGCCGCGAAGCTGAAGAGCGGCTGACCAAGGTCGCGACAGAGGGAGGCTGGCTGCAATGAGCGCAACGACCCGCATCACCCAACAAGAACTCGAAAGCTACCTCTGGGGCGCTGCCGTGCTGCTGCGGGGCCTGATCGACGCCGGCGACTACAAACAATTTATCTTTCCGTTGCTGTTCTTCAAGCGTATTTCGGATATATGGGAAGAGGAATACCAATCCGCGCTAGCCGATTCCGGTAGCGATCTTTCATACGCTGAGTTTGCCGAGAACCACCGCTTCCAAATTCCCGAAGGTGCGCACTGGAGAGATGTGCGTCAGTCGCCGAAAAACGTCGGCATGGCCATCCAGACAGCACTGCGCCAACTGGAAGCAGCCAACCCGGATCTGCTTGCCGGTATCTTCGGCATGCGCCGTGGACCAACCGTGAGCGGCTGCCTGACGAAACTCTCAAGAACTTGATCGAGCATTTTTCGACCCAGACGCTCTCGGTCGCCAACGTGCCCGAGGACGAACTCGGCAACGCCTATGAATTCCTGATCAAGAAGTTCGCCGACGACTCGGGGCACACGGCCGCCGAATTCTACACAAACCGCACCGTTGTACATCTGATGACGCAACTCCTCGCGCCGCAGGCCGGCGAGTCGATTTATGACCCCACCTGCGG
>JANYAU010000126.1 GCA_025361165.1 Betaproteobacteria bacterium
TGGGGCCGAGCACGCCCGCGACGAAGCGCGGTTTTTCCGGCGTCTTCGCTTCGAATTCGTCCGCCGCTTCGCGCGCGAGCTTGGCAGCTTCCACATTCAATTCGTATACCAGCGCCTCCATCCCGTAATCCGCCATGGCGATAGAGGTGGCATTAAAAGTATTCGTCTCCAAAATATCCGCGCCCGCGTCAAGATAGGCGGCGTGGATATCGCGGATGATTTTGGGCTGGGTCAGCGTCAGCAGGTCGTTGTTGCCCTTGAGATCGGAAGCCCAATCTTTGAAACGCTCGCCGCGATAATCCGCCTCCTGCAGCTTATAGCGCTGGATCATGGTGCCCATCGCGCCATCCAGAATCAGGATGCGTTCGGCAAGCAATTTATTGAGCAAATCGGTGCGGTCGTGGGCCATAAAAATCGCGGAAAATCACATGAAAAAACGGGACTTATGATAGCACAAGCACCTCTTCTCCCGGTTTCGCCTATACTGGAGCCATGAATCATCTCACCCCCAAAGAAGCGCACGATTTCCTGCACACGCATCCCGAGGCGGTGCTCATTGATTGCCGCTCGGAATTCGAGTTTTTATTTGTTGGCCATCCCGTCGGCGCGATTTTGGTAGCGTGGTACGACGGCATCGACTGGGCGCTCAATCCGCACTTCGTCGGCCAAGTGCGCATGGCGGCCTCACACGACCGGCCGGTGATCTTGATTTGCCGCAGCGGCAACCGCTCACGAGAGGCGGGCACAACGCTGGAAGCAGCCGGGTTCACTCACGTCTACAATGTGCTGCATGGCTTCGAAGGTGAACTAGACGATACGCATCATCGCGGCACCCTCAATGGCTGGCGCTATGAAGGCTTGCCGTGGGAGCAGTGTTAAAGATGCCCCCTCTCAGGCTCGCTTCGCGAGTTTTAAGTTAAGGTTACCCCCAGCGCTTTACCGATGACATAGGTGCCCGCACCGGCGGCGACGCCGATGGCGAGCATGCGCAAACCGCCAAGCCAAGCATTGCGCCCGGTGAACAGCGACAAGGCTGCGCCGACCGTGAACAAGGCAACGCAAGTCAAGCCAATTGCGATGATGAACGCATGTTGTCCCTTGGCAAACAAAAAGGGTAACAGGGGAATAATCGCGCCTGCCGCGAACGCCATGAATGAAGAAAGCGCCGCGCCCCAGGGTGAGCCGAGCTCGTCCGGATTGAGTCCCAACTCCTCGCGCGCCAGCGTATCGAGCGCGCGATCCGGATCGCTGATGAGATTGTCTGCGAGCTTGCGTGCTTCGTCTTTATCTATGCCCTTGGCCACGAAAATCAGCGCCAGTTCTGCGGCTTCTTCTTGGGGATATTGCTCCAGCTCGGCGCGCTCCATGCCGATCTGGTATTCAAACATTTCGCGCTGCGAGCGCATGGAAATGTATTCGCCCGCTGCCATCGAAAACGCACCTGCCAGCAAACCGGCAATACCAGTAATCAGAATGGCGCCGCCTTCACCTGTCGCGCCAGCCACACCCAAAATCAGGCTCGCGTTCGACACTAGGCCGTCATTTACGCCGAACACCGCGGCGCGCAAAGTACCGCCCGTGCCCGCGTTGTGATGCCGCCGCCCGACTTCGGATAACTGGGTAGGAATGGCATGCCCCACCGGCGCTTTGGTGTAGAGCGACATGCCGCGCACCTTCATCGCCGCCAACACTGGGCGCATGCGGCGCGGGCCGAGCCACTTCACCAGCCGCCCCACCACGCGCGTGCGCCGATCGGGAGAGTAATGCGTAGGCGGTGCGACACCGCCTTTTTTCATTTCCGCCACCCACAAGTCGGCTTGCTGCTCGGCCGCCTTCGCTAACTCCAAAAACAAAATTTGCCGCGGCGTGCCCGACTCCGCGTCGGACACAATGCGATAGAGGTAACTCGATTGTTTTTCTTCGCGCCAACTCTCTAATTCATGCATGGCCATCGTTTCGTCCTTACCCGTGGGGGAATTCCCTCAGTATCTATATAATTGAGCTTATACAGTGCCTGTATTTTTCATACGATTTGGAGCTTACAAACATGCTCGGTAATGCGTTGAACGAGTTCTCCAATGACATTTTCAGCTTCACTTCAAGTGTTTTGCTGCTCATTCTCTACCATGCCTATCTTGCTTATCAGGTACGCAAAGACCCGACCTACACGATTCAAGCCTTGAACCGGATTGTCCGCACCCGCTGGGTGGAGACCATGATGGAAATGGACAAGCCCGAAGTGATCTCCGTGCAAACCATTCACAATACTATTCTGGCAGCTACGTTCCTCGCCTCTACCGCAGCGCTGCTGGTCGTGGGCGTCCTAACATTGAGCACCCAGAGTGACGCCTTCGACCTCACCTGGCATGGGCTAAACACATTCGGCGCTAAACAATCGAGTGTATTTTTGATAAAACTACTGTTCCTATTGCTCGATTTAATCGCGGCTTTTTTCAGTTTTACGATGTCTATTCGCATCTACAATAACGTGGCCTATTTAATCAATATTCCTCCCGCCCTCAAGCACCCAGCCCTTTCTCCTCAGCGCGTAGCCAGGCACTTAAACCGTGGCGGGCACTATTACAGCATAGGCGTACGCGCGTTTTACTTCTCTGTGCCCTTAGTATTCTGGCTGTTCGGCCCGCATTTCATGCTGCTTGCCACCGTCGGTCTTATTTTCCTACTGCATAAGATCGATCATATTCCTAAACTGCCGGGGTAAACCCGCTTCGCTAGCACGCGCCGCGCAATCGATCGAATGCGTGGCCATTGCCCACCAACTGCATCACCATTCCACCTTTGATTAGTGCGACCATGGAGCAAAAAACTGGCGCGCCGCTGGTAACCACATTTTATTCATCGGCCACTTCCAGAGCCAAGCGCAAGCCGCGCGCAGTACAAAGCAACTTAGAAAGTTTGACCGATCAAGCGAGCAGCCGCTGTTCGATCTCGACTTCGCCAACCTTCAAGCACGGCAAGGACAGAACAGCGTGCAGGAAAAAATTTCCAACGCCTGGTTAAGCCATATGAGCGGGTCGACAGCGACCGCCAAGGCGGATAAGCCGCAGCCCATGCCCGATCCGGCAGCGCATTAGCGGTCTAAAGTTTTTGGACTTCACACGCTGCCAACCAAGCCTGAACCCCTGCATTTACATTACTTACAAACTTGTATTTTGTCCGATCAGGCAGTAACCAACCCGATTCCGGCCCTGTTGCTTGGATTGGTAAAGATAGCTGTCAGCAGATGAGATCAGGGCATCTAGCGTAGCGTGATGACCTTCCTTTGATGCAACACCGAAACTTGCCGTGATGGCGGTTTCTCCTGTTGCATGATGGGCGCGCGTGCTTGCTATCGCGGTACGCAATCTTTCCGCCAACGCGATCGCCTCCTGAATGTTTGTTTCAGGCAAAAACACCACAAATTCCTCGCCCCCCCACCTCGCCAGCACATCGCCTTGCCTTATTAATTTTAGGAGAGTTGTTGCGATTGCAATCAAGGCCTCATCGCCATGTGCGTGACCATGGGTGTCATTGATCTGTTTGAACATATCGATATCGATCAAGATGACGGAGGCATCACGCCCTTTGCGGAGCGCAGTACTCCATAGCGGCTCGGTTTTATCGTAAAAAGCCCGTCGATTATTCAAGCCGGTCAGCGGGTCCAACTGCGCAAGTTGTTCAGCCCGAATCTTTGCCTCTTGGAGCACATGGAATTGGTATGCCAGCGCCAGGGCAAGCAGCGTGGCGTCAAGCAACATGCCCATCTCCACAGCACGGAATGTCCAACTGCTATAGGGTATGAAGCCCCATACGGATAAGGTGGTGAGCGCAGCCCCCACCATGGCCGCAATGGCCGCCAACAGAAAATATTTTGCCAGTTTCAGGCCTGAATAGACCGATATAACGCCTAACAACAACATGATGTTGCTGAATAGGAATGCAAAGGTGAATGAGACGAGCAGTGCATACAGTTGACTGCCGAACAGGACAGCAGTTGCGAGCAAGCAGCCAACTACGATGCAATAGCCTATGACCGCCCTGTGAACGCGCGGAAAATGTTCTCGTAGATCCAGGAAACGAATGGCAAACAGCAAGCCACTGACCCCATAAAGAAAGATAAGTATCGGATTGGACCATAACTGCCACTTCACTGACGTAGGCCAGATCCATTCAAAACCGTGACCGGTATAAGCGATGTTCATGATCATGAACATCGCCAAGTACAGGGAATAAAAAAGGAAGCGCGAACTGCGGAGGCTGGCGTACAGCATGGCGTTATAAGCCATCAAGGCGAGCAGAAAGCCGTATACGATCCCATAGCTATACTCTTGTTCCACCTCTCTGACGTGCGTTTGTTCGGGACTCATTAGATATATCGGAACGACCATGGGATCGGGCGTTTCTATTCGTATAAAAACATCGCTTACACCCGGGTTAAAGGTGTGGTCAAAAACAAAAAAACGGCTATTGACCGGCCGCTGACTGAACGCCTTGTCATCACCGGCGCGATAAGTTGCGATTGTCTTGCCCTGATATCGAAAATAGACTTCCACGTTATCGAGCCAAGCGGTTTCAATGGACAACCGTTTATGCAATGGCGCCCCTGCCGGGTTATCCACGGCCAGATGAATCCAGACAGGATTCGAACCAATACCAAAATTCAGTACCGGGCTGTTCCCGGGCGTAAATATCCCGGATTTTTGAGCGGCGACCACATCGCCCAGATTGAGCCGCCCCTCTTTTTCTTTCAAGAAGCTGGCGTAGAGCCCGACGGCATTTTCATGGGTAAACGCTAACGATAGGGGCGCGGCGGCAACCGACGCGCTCCACAATATGGCAAGCACAATAACAAGCTTGGGAATGATATCGAATCTCATAGTATTCGTGCTTAATGGGCTGCGTTGACTGGCAGCGCGGGAAGCGCTCCCTATGATAAGTGAAAAAAATACGTCTCACCAACTGGGTTGCCCCGGAATTTCGTCTCCCAAGTAAGCAAGCGCGCAAGCGTGCCAAGTCTTGAATTGCAACATTTCTTGAATCTGTCCTCGCGTGAGAACTGACCACGCGTTGGCAGTCCAACTGCCTTGTGTCGTTCTGCGGCCATCACCTATTTGGCAGCTGCGGCCATTAGATTAAGTTGTCAAGTTGAGCGGTAGTCATGGCAAAAGACAAGGCTTTGTACTTTCTGTACCTTGCACTTTGACACTGCACTTTCGTATGACGCTAAACCGGATTCTTGAATGTCCGACCTATCAACTCTTTCCTAATTTTTTGTTCTGATTCACCCCTTTTGGGATGCCCGATCCATAAGCCCCCGTCCGGCAGTTGCCAACATGGATCGTTTGCTTCGGGGTAACAATCTCTCCGCTCAATGCAACCCCATTTGCTTCCGCTTGCATTCGAACATAGCCGCGAATCATTTTTTCCTTGTATTCGTACCATCCTTGACGATTGGCAATAGGTCTCAGGATTGAGCCGTGACTGACATCTCTAAGCTTCCGAACTAATTTTGTATACTTTGACCGATCAACTTCCAAGTGACCGTCTCTAGCAGAAACAACTCGCTGGTAGGACACAAACATACTGTCCAGTGACCGAAAGAGATCATCCCCGTCAGCCGTAGACCAAACCACATCCTCGAATTCAGGGGATTGCTGGAGCACAGCTTTTTCGTACGGCTGACGAAGCTCTGCGTTGGTCTCTCTGATCGCTACACGTAACCCGGTATTGAATTCATTCCACCCAAGTACTCCTTCTTCACTTTCTAAGTCGAACGCGGCCCAAAGCATTTTTTCGATAAGCAAATGAACATAATAGGGGTAACCATCACTGATAAGTGCTATTCGCCAATTTACGTCGTCATTGAGTTCAAGCTCAAATGCTAATGCAGCATCCTGAACGATTTCTCGACGACCCTCCCAGCCCAAGCGGAGTAACTCAATGGTAGCCAATTGACGATGTGCGGACTGGTGAGCGCCTAGTAATTCTTGGCAGGAATGTCCAATGCCCGTGATGAAAAACTTGATGCCGACCGATTGATCGCCCAGTTGCTTGAGTAGCGATGCAAACTTGGCTCTTTCCGCAGAATCTGGAATCGTATCAAATTCATCCAGTACGACGGATGGTTTGTCTGAGTGCTTCTGGGCGACTTGCTTAAGCAATTCCGTGGCGTCCCCGATGCTTTTGATCTGCGCTTCCAAATCGGTCGTGCTAACTTCATAGCCAGTTGACTACTTAAGCCCACGAAACTCCATTGATAATGACTCTTGGCTTCTCCGGTTCTCAACCTTTGATCTCCCGAGCGCTTGGACTGCGATATTCGCGATGACTGACTGGAAGGTATCGTCCGGTGAACCAGAAACGAAGATCGGTTCTGCATCTGTACTCTGGTATTGGTATGCTGCGGTGGCTGCTAACGAACTCTTTCCAACCCCCCGGTCGCCATATATGAAAATGTGGCGACCGACAGCGTACAGAGCCCGTTCAATCTCTTGAAGTTGTTGCTCGCGTCCTTTGAGATGCTGGATAGATCGGATAGGAGTGGCGGCATTGACTACTGTCGCCAGTTTTTCTCCAAACTCTTCTTTGGTGTAGCCATGGATCGCCATGTGATCATTCCCATACTCGATGCTGAAGTATACCTATTTGGTTTCGTACATTGTGCCCCTCGCTCATTTTGATCACATCGGATTGACACCCGTATTTTGCGACACCTTCAAATAACCCAGCCACGCCAGCCAGCCGCCGATCAAGCAACCCAGCATGCCGAGCGCGAGATAGAGCGGTGTGTGCGCCAGCAAGGGCGCTAGTACGCCCGCGGCCAGCGCACTGCCTAAGGTATGCACGAAGCCCTGCAAGGAAGACACCATGCCGCGATTGCGCGGATACAACTCCAAATTGAGCAGCGATATGCTAGGCATGGCCAGCGACATGCCGGTGCTGTAAAGCGCGACCAGCAGCACCGCCCACGGCAATGCGGGCGGCGTGACGAAGTTGTAGACCAGGTTCAAGATCGCCCCGGCGAATAGCGCAAAGTAGGCATAGCGCACGGTCGCGCGCAGCGAGCAGCGGCCCGCCATGCGGCCCGAGAGATAAGCGCCGAGCACGATGCCCGACACCGCCGGGATGAACAGCCAACCGAACTGATGCTCGCCCAAATGCAGATGCTCGATGATGAACACGGGTGCTGCGGCGATATACAAAAAGAACCCGGCGAAATTCAAGGCCACCGCGAGCGACAGCCATTGAAATTCAGGATGCGTGCCGACTTTACGATAGCTCGCGAATAAGGGTTTAGGATGAAACGATTCGCGCGCCGCATGTGGCAAGGTCTCGGGCAAGTAGCGCGCGCAGAATACGAATAACAGCGCGCCGAACAAGGCTAGAAAAATAAAAATGGCGCGCCAGCCGAACCAAGTGTGCAGCCAGCCACCAATAATGGGCGCAATCACCGGCGCGATGCCGAAGATCATGGTGACGCGTGACATGAGTCGCTGCGCTTCCGCGCCCGCATACAGATCGCGAATGATGGCGCGCCCAATCACCAAGCCCGCGCCGGCGGCGACCCCTTGCAGCGCGCGCAATACCAATAGCGTCGTAATGTCCGTCGTATAAGCACAGGCGAGTGATGCGCCGGTATAGACCACCAGCGATACCAATACCACCGGCCGCCGGCCGAAGGCGTCGGACAGCGCACCGTGGAACAGCATCATCACCGCGAACGCGATGAGATAACTGGTGAGTGTTTGCTGCACTTGCAGCGGTGTGGCGGCAAGTGCTACGCCCATCGCCGGAAACGAGGGCATATAGGTATCGATCGAAAATGGCCCGAGCGTGGCCAGTGCGGCAAGTAAATATTGCAGCCAGCGCGTGTGGTGCGGAGTGGGGTGGGTGCCGGTGGTCACGACTTATTCTAATTCCATTTTTTAATCGGCGAAAAAACGCATCCCTTCACCCTGCTTGCGGGGAGAAGGGAATAGGGTGCGCTTTTTATTCGGAGTTGCGCCTTTAAGCTCGCGGTGCAAAGCGCCGATACTGAATCGCTTCCGCGATGTGCGCGCTTTGCACCTTTTCCGCGCCCGCCAGATCGGCCACAGTGCGCGCCACTTTGAGGATGCGGTGATAGGCGCGCGCGGAAAGATTGAAGCGGCTGATAGCCTGCTTGAGCAAATTTTCGCCCGCCGTATCTACGGCGCAGTAGTGGTCGATTTCTTTCGTGCCTAATTGGTTATTGGGTTTACCTTGGCGCGCCAATTGCCGGTCACGGCCTGCCTGCACCCGCGCCTGAATTGCACGCGACGGCTCGCCCGACGCGGTACTCATGAGCTCACCTTCCGGCAGCGCCGGTACTTCGATTTGCAAATCGATGCGATCCAGCAGCGGGCCGGAAATTTTCGAGCGGTAGCGCGCTACGATATCCGGCGTACAACGGCAGCGGCCGGCGGGGTGGCCGAGGTAGCCACAGGGGCAGGGGTTCATCGCCGCGATGAGTTGGAAGCGCGCCGGGTATTCGGCTTGCGTGGCCGCGCGCGAAATGTGGATGCGGCCCGATTCCAAAGGCTCGCGCAGCACCTCCAGCACTTTGCGATCAAACTCCGGCAGTTCGTCGAGAAACAACACGCCATGATGCGCGAGCGAAATCTCGCCGGGTTTAGCTTGGCTGCCACCACCCACTAAAGCCACCGCCGAAGCGGTGTGATGCGGCGCGCGAAAGGGCCGGCGTTGCCAATTGTCCAATTTGAAACCGCTGCTGCCGAGTGACTGCAACGCCGCGGATTCCAGCGCCTCGGCCTCGGTCATCTCTGGCAAAATGCCCGGCAGCCGCGCGGCAAGCATGGATTTCCCGGTACCGGGCGGGCCGCTCATCAACACGCTGTGCCCGCCTGCGGCGGCGACTTCCAACGCGCGCTTGGCTTGTTGCTGGCCTTTCACTTCGGAAAAATCCGGGTACTCTACCGTTATCACAGGGGGCTGTGCGATATAGCGCTGCAAAATTTCGCCGCCGGCAAAATGCGCGCACACTTGCAGCAGGCTTTGCGCCGGCAACACTTGCGCATCGCGCACCAAGGCCGCTTCGGCTGCGTTCTCTTGCGGCAAGATAAAAGCCCGTCCATCGCGCGCGGCTTTGTAGGTCATGGCCAAGGCGCCACGCACTGGGCGCCGCGCGCCGGTTAGCGCTAACTCACCGGCGAATTCGTATTGATCCAAACGACCCAGTGGAATTTGGCCCGAGGCGGCGAGGATGCCGAGCGCGATCGGCAAATCGTAGCGCCCGCCCTCTTTGGGTAGATCGGCGGGCGCGAGATTGACGGTGATGCGGCGCGCGGGAAATTCAAAGCGCGCATTGAGTAGGGCGGCACGCACGCGATCGCGCGACTCTTTCACCTCGGCTTCCGGCAAGCCGACGATAGTGAACGCGGGCAAGCCATTGGCGAGGTGCGCTTCCACCGTCACCAGCGGCGCATCCATGCCGACGAGCGCGCGGCTATAGAGAACAGCAAGACTCATGGGGTGGCCGCTGGATTAAACCAAAGGGGCTTGCTGGGGTTTTTCCAACTCCGCCACTTTGGCCTCCAGTTGCGTAAGCTTTTCGCGGGTGCGCGTCAGCACCTCTTGCTGGACGTCGAACTCTTCACGCGTAACCAAGTCGAGCTTGGCAAACACGCTTTGCAGTACCGCGCGGAGATTTTTTTCGATATCCGCGGCAGGCGATTGGCTAAACGCATCCTTGAGCTTAGCCGAGACCTCCTCGATGAGCTTTTGATTGAGCATGATGTCTCCTTAAGAATCAGGCAGTTTAACAAAACTCCGCTTGCCTGCCGCAGCAAAAATGCGGCCGGCATTTTCCCCAAAAATCCTGGCCCGAATTTGGTGCGCCAAATCGTCTATTCACACCAATACGGTGCATATACTATAAAGCTCCTTGTTAATTTATTTCCAATAAATTGAAAAACAACAATTTTATTTATGGCACGCTCCGTGCTAAATGAGCAGTGCCACATTTTCATTTAAACCGAGAAGGGGATCACTGTTATGACTAATATGACTAAACTCAAGAAAATTGCCCTCATTACAAGCCTTGTCGCACCTGGTTTTGCCTTTGCAGACCAAACACCGTCCGCGCAGAAGCCAGCCGTGCCGAGCATAAGTGAAATACTCGATGCCTCCGGTATCACCGTTAACGGGTATATCGACGCTTCCTACAGCCACTTATCCGGCAATGGAAAATTCATCAATGGCGTATATGATAGGGTATTCGATTATGAGCCCAACAGCTTCACGCTTCAGCAAACAGCGCTTACCGTTGCCATGCAGCCTAAGCAAGGGTTCGGGGGATTGGTCAATCTGATCGCGGGCAAGGACGCCCAGGTGATCAAGGCTTGGGATGGCGGCACAGCCGCGCCGGACACCGGGCACAGCTTCGACGTCACGCAGGCCTATGTGAGCTACGCTGGCGGCCCGTTCAACGTCATTGCCGGTAAATTCGTTACCTTGGCCGG
>JANYAU010000150.1 GCA_025361165.1 Betaproteobacteria bacterium
TTGCGGCGCGCGGTTTGGATATCGACGATTTGCCGTGCGTGGTGAACTTCGAGTTGCCGCACAACGCAGAAGATTATGTGCATCGTATCGGTCGCACCGGCCGCGCCGGCGCGAGCGGCAAAGCGATTTCATTGGTGAGTCCGGAAGAAAAGCGCTATCTGAGCGATATCGAAAAATTAATTAAGCACACGATTCCGCTGGAGGCATTGCCAGGGTTTAGTTCGGATCGTCATGAAGCAGCGCCGAGCAAGGAAAATTACCGGGAAAAACACCCAGAACGGCAGCGCGTTCAACCTGTGGTAGCGCAGCTTGCAGCCGCGAAACAAGAAGAAGCGCCGGAAGAAGAGGTCATGTCGGTGGTACACGTGGCGCCGATCCGGCGCCCGGGGCAGAAGAAAGAAGTGGCGGCCTTACTCTTGCCACGCCGTAGCGTTCCCGCCACGGAATAGCTGCGCTAATACGGCCAGTAAATCGTTCGATGGGGTTTCAGTTGCCGGGGCAAGCGGCGGCGTAGCGTCTATTTTCTCTTCAGCTTTTCCTTGCGATACGGTCGTGGTTGGCACCGGAACGGGCGCTTCAGTCACGGTTGGGGGACTTACGGCTTCGGTTTTTTTGGTCACCGGCGCTTCGTCTTCATAAGCTGAGTTGTCCCGGGGCGGGCTGCCGTCGTAAATCAGATTGCGCCGTTGCTGGATATAAGCATCGCGCAAGAAGGTGTAGGGGTCGAGTGCTGCTTCATCGAGCACTTTTTCCGCATCTAGCAAGTTCGCGCGGCGATTGACAAAACGCAGGGCGACTAGACTGTTACGCAACGGAATGTGATGCAGATGCACCACCGGATCTAATTTGTAATAGAGCAATAGACCCGCCGAATCGCGCACATTGCTCGGTCCGAGTAGGGGGAGCATGAGGAAAGGACCGTCGCCAACACCCCAATAACCGAGCGTTTGGCCGAAATCCTCATTGTGTTTTTCCATCCCCCAGCCACTGGCGACATCAAAAATACCGGCGATGCCGAAGGTGGTGTTGGCGATGATGCGGCCGACATCGGATGCGGCAGCATTCAGTTTAAATTGTAATAAATTATTCGCCGCCACAAACAGGTCATCGATATTGGAGAAGAAGTTGGTGACACCGGTGCGCACCGGGCTTGGCAGAACCGCTTTATAGCCTTGCGCGACGGGCTTTAACACCGCTTTGTCGACGCTGTCGTTGAATCTGTATATGCCACGGTTCATCGGTTCCAGCGGATCGCGTGGGTCGCCATTGGTAGCACAACCGGACAGTGCGAACGCTAAGGCTGCTGTCGAAAGTAAAGGGAGGCGATTTAAATTCATGTCTTAATATTCTTCTTAATTTTTAAGTGCAGTTTAAATTTTGCCTAAATATATCAGCTTAGGCCGTTGTTTGGAACTGGTTTTTCTATAGAATTCATTCAATTAACGGTATCGTCTGGCTAAACTTGAGGCGGATATTAGCACGCAACATCAAACACTTCGCGATCAGGCTCGATTAGGCAATGAGGAGGTAAACGGACTTCGATTGGAAGCCAGGGCTAAATCTTTTTGATATGCTGCCGTTAACCTCAGGCATGGCACTCAAAGGCATCACTATCGGCACCCTGGCGCGCAAGGCCGGCGTCAATATCGAAACTATCCGCTATTACCAGCGGCGCGGCTTGCTGCTTGAACCGCCTAAGCCGGTGGAGGGCTATCGCCTCTACCCGTTGGACTCAATACAGCGGATTCTCTTTATCAAGCGTGCGCAACGTCTCGGCTTTAGCTTGGAAGAGATCATCAATCTCTTGCGCTTAGGCGAGGGAAGTTGCAACGACGTCAAAAGTGTGGCGATGCAGAAGCTCTCCCTGATCGAAGATCGCCTCAGCGACTTGGGGCGCATGCGCCAGACCTTGCTGGACTTGGTGCAGCGCTGCGATACGGGTCAGAACCAAGCGGGTTGCCCCTTGGTCGCGAGTTTGGCTGAGCGTGAGTTCGAACCCGGTTAGTTAAGCGTATCCCCTTGCCACCGTGCGACGCGTAAGCCTAGAGTAGAAACGGCACGGCTTTGCGTGCTACGCTAATCGCATGTCCTCCTCTCGCATGTCCTCCTCTCGCATGACCGTGCTTGCCGGCGATGTCGGTGGCACCAAAACTTTCCTCGCTTTAGCCCATATGGCCTCCGGACGGCTCATCATCGAGCGCGAAGCGCGCTTCGCTACCGGCGACTATTCTGCACTCACACCTATGATTCAGGATTTCCTCGCCGGGGCGGTACCGGCTGCCGCCTGTTTTGGCATCGCCTCTCCAATAACAGGACAGCGCGTCAAACTCACCAATCGCGAATTTTGGATCGACGCCGATGAAATAACGCACGATTGCGGTATGACTTCAGTGCGTCTCATCAATGATTTCGCCGCCATTGGCTATGGGCTCGACGCGCTGGCTGCGAGCGATTTAGAGACACTGCAAGCGGGCATAGCGAAACCCTATGCGCCGCGTGCCATAATCGGTGCAGGAACCGGCTTAGGGGAAGCGATTCTAGTTTGGCAAGGCACGCATTACGAAGTGCTGAGTTCGGAAGGTGGGCACGTGGATTTCGCACCGGTGGGCGAGATGCAAGCAGCCTTGCTGCGTTTTCTTTCCACCCGCCACGAACATGTTTCGTATGAGCGCATTTTATCCGGCGCTGGGCTTGAGGCGATTTTTGAATACCTGTGCACGACGCAAAGTCCGAGCGCGCCACTTCTAGCCGCGATCAATCAGGGTGATCCAGCGGCGACGATTTCCGAATTTGGATTAACGCGGCGCGATGCGGTAGCGGGAGGTGCTCTCGATTTGTTTGCGCAGATCTATGGCCAACAAGCCGGAAATTTGGCGTTGACGGTGCTGGCGGAAGGCGGCGTTTATATCGCGGGCGGTATTGCGCCAAAAATCATTGCCAAGCTCAATGATGGAAATTTCATGCAAGCCTTTCGCGCGAAAGGACGGTATCAGGCGTGGCTCACGCAGCTTCCCGTGAAAGTCGTGATGAACCCAAAAGTGGGCCTGCTGGGCGCGGCGCTAGCCGCCAGTCGCGGACATAAAGCGAATTAGTTTTGCCGGTTGCTCGCGAAATTCATGGCGCTCAGGTTTGATCGCAATGGCTTGCAGGATCGCGTCTTCCAGCGCTTGATCGCTGACGCCGTTGCGTAACAGCGGACGGAGTTCAACTTTCTCCTCTTGGCCTAAACATAAATACAGCGTGCCATCCACCGATAGGCGCACACGGTTACAGGTTTCGCAGAAGTGTTGCGAAATCGGCGTGATGAAACCCACCGAAAATTTTCCATCCGGCGTTTGTAAATAACGCGCCGGACCGCCGCCAGGCATGACGCCTTCGATCAAACCAAATTGCGCGCGTAATTTTTCTTTAACCGGCTGCAAATCCAAGTGTTGCGCGTTACGGCCGGTATCGCCTATGGGCATGGTCTCGATGAGCCGCAGCACGAAGCCGTGCTCGATGCAGAACGCCACCATCGCATCGATCTCGTCGTCGTTCACGCCTTGCATCGCCACCATATTGATTTTAATCGGGCTGAAGCCCGCACGTTTAGCGGCTGCTAGCCCGGCCAAAATTTTGGGTAACACCGCGCGCCCGGTGATCTGTTCGATACGCTCCGCTTGCAGCGAATCCAGGCTGACATTGATGCGCGATATGCCGGCTTGCACCAAGGCTGGCGCATGTTTATCCAGTTGCGTGGCGTTGGTGCTTAAAGATAAATCGTGCAAGCCGCTCAGGCGCTTTAAGCGCGCGGCTAATTCGGGCAGGTGTCCACGCAAGAGTGGTTCGCCGCCGGTAAGCCGCACGCGCGACACACCGAGTCGAGTGAAGGCGCCGACCACGCGTTCGATTTCATCGAACGTCAGCCAATGTTCTGGCTCTTCGAAATCCTTGAAGCCTTCCGGTAAACAGTAAGTGCAGCGCAGGTCGCAGCGGTCGGTGACCGACAAGCGGAGATACTCTATGGTGCGGCCAAAGCGATCAATGAGCATAATGTCTGGCACAAAAGCGTTATATTTGGCAGAATATAACGCTTATCGAATTGGGATTCAACCGTACCGATGAAAGTGTTTGGCTTCGCCGGGTACAGCGGCAGCGGCAAGACTACCTTGCTGGAGCAGTTGATCCCTTATTTCACGGGCTTAGGCTTGAAGGTGGCCCTGGTCAAACATGCCCACCATGATTTCGATATTGACCAGCCGGGTAAAGATTCTTATCGCCATCGCCAAGCCGGGGCCAGCGAGGTATTGATTACGTCGGGCCAGCGCTGGGCGTTAATGCACGAGTTACACGGTGCGGAAGAACCCAGCTTGCAAGCGCATTTGGCGCGCCTGTCGCCATGCGATCTGGTCTTGGTGGAAGGATTCAAACGCGAGCCGATTCCCAAGCTGGAAATTCACCGCGCGGCGAATGCGAAACCGCTGCTATTTCCGCAAGACCCGTATATTGTCGCGGTTGCGGCCGATACGCCGCTGGAAACGACGCTGCCATGCTTCGATTTGAATGCCGTCGATGTCATAGGCCAATTTATTTTGAAAGAACTGGATAACGATGAACGATAAAGTCCAAGCCCCCCTGCTGTCCGTCGATGAAGCGCTGGATTTTCTGTTGCGCCAAGCGCAACCGGTGGAAGCAGTAGAAAACGCGTTGACGATGGATGCCCTGGGTCGCGTACTGGCAGCATCGCAAGTCTCGCAGATTAACGTGCCGCCGCATGACAATAGTGCTATGGATGGTTATGCGGTGCGCGTTGCCGATCTCAACACGGCAGGCGAGACGCAATTGCTGGTGTCGCAGCGCATACCGGCGGGCACGGTAGGCACACTATTGGAACCGAATACGGCGGCGCGTATTTTTACCGGTGCGCCGATTCCAGCGGGTGCCGATGCCGTGGTGAAGCAGGAAGACACCAGCCAAGCCGGTGACAGGGTGACGATACGCCGTGCTGTTGTGGCGGGAACGAATCTGCGCCGCGCCGGCGAAGACATTGCCCACGGCAACACCGTATTGCAGGCGGGCGCGCGGCTCGGGCCGCAACACCTAGGTTTGGCTGCGTCGGTCGGCCTGGCGCGCTTGCCGGTGTATCGCAAGTTGCGCATTGCGACTTTTTTTACGGGTGATGAGCTGGTGATGCCCGGTGCGCCGCTGGGCCCCGGCCAAATCTATAATTCCAATCGCTTTACGCTCAACGGCTTGTTGCGCTGCTTGGGGTTCACTGCCATCGATCTCGGCATCGTGCCTGATAATCTGGCGGCGACCGTCGCTGTGCTCAAACAAGCGGCGCGCGATGCGGACGTGATTCTGACCAGTGGCGGCGTGTCGGTGGGCGAAGAAGATTATGTCAAGGCCGCAGTGGAACAGCTGGGCACGATCGACATGTGGCGCATCGCGATGAAGCCCGGCAAGCCGCTGGCCTTCGGCCGTATCGACAACGCCGCGTTTATTGGCCTGCCCGGCAACCCGGTGTCGGTGTTCGTGACGTTCTGCATATTCGCGCGGCCGTTTTTGCTGCGCTCACAAGGCGTGATGGATGTGATGCCGCGCAGTTACTGGGTGGAAGCGAATTTCGATTGGCTCAAGCCCGATCGGCGGCGCGAATTCTTGCGCGCGCGGTTGGAGCCGGGGACG
>JANYAU010000151.1 GCA_025361165.1 Betaproteobacteria bacterium
CAGCGCATCCGTCGCTCCCTTTTTTCCGCTGCCTCGAAACGCAGCAATCGCATCCAGATAAGCCGATGTTTGCACGGATTCTGCCTCGCGCCCGGCCAATGCGCGATACGCCTCATTCGACACGATAAACGCCACCGGGCGGCCGCGCCGGGTGATCGTGATCGGCTCGCGCTGGGCGTTATCCAGCAATTCGCCAAAATGGTTTTGGGCTTCAACGGACGAAACGGTTTTCATGGTAGCACTCCTTCAACTAGCTAATTTGTACATTATAGCTAGAAAGAGGTTTCCTGCAATGGCCCACCATTCGTCATACCGGTATCCAGCAAAAACAACAACTCCGCGTAGCGGACAAATCCATGAAGTCCGCTACGCGGGGATTCTTTCATCAACTGGATACCGGTCTGCGCCGGTATGACGGCGTACATCGATCTTGCCTGTCACCGCGGCGGAGATAAGGGTGCTGCGATGTTCTTGTAGTAGCGCGATGGCGCGGTTGGCTTCGGCGGTGAGGGTATCGAATTTTGCGGTTTCACTACCGAGGAAGGCATCAATGGTTTGTTGTTCTTTGAGCGGAGGAAATGCAATTTCAAAATTGCGCACAAAGTCATCTGGCACGCGCTTTTGCCCGCCTGCACCATACATGTGCCCTTCGCCATTCTTACGAAATACAACTGATGTAAACAGACTGTGAAGATAGTTGCTGCTGACTTGACTGGCTATGGGGCGAGCAACAATCAGCTCAGTTGTGCCAAAACCAATACCTTGCGTGAGCCCACGCATTACTGCGCCTTTGCCATTTTCAAAGCACGGCGTGATCTTAGCGACAGTAACATCACCATCTCGAAAAAATGTATAGCCAGTTTCAACTTCTGCAATAGGTTTTTCCCGTTCGAGGTTGAGCCTGCCGTCATCGCCAATTGCATCCATAGGCAAAAAGGAAACCAGCATTTCTTTGTCCAACGTGGCGACCTCAGACTTGGATGGGTTTAGCTCAGCAACAAAACGTAGCCGCTTTACTTCCCAATGCACCGGCACTTCGCCCAGCCATTCGATGCCTGAATCTTTCATCTTGACGTTGGGGTTCAGCCCCTTGGTGACAGCGTGCGAAATCACCGCCTGCCGCTTTTCCGCCAGCAGTTCAACCAGCCGCTGCTGCTCGGCAATCAACGCATCGATCTTTTTCGTCTCGCGATCGAGAAAGGCGGCGATGGTTTGTTGCTCCAAGAAAGGCGCCAACGGACAAGCTATGTTTCCCAACAATTCAAGATTTAGACCATCACGCAAGTCGCCACCAGCCATGTTCCTGATGTTCTGATAGTTGGAATTCAACCACCAAAAGAGAAATCTTGCAGCCAGTTCCTGGTTTGGAATGATGGCAGCCATTGACTGATTGCATGTTGTGGGGATAGCCAATTGGGCGACCATACCTTTGGTTTTGCCCTGTCCGGCGAGTGCCATCACAAGCGCCCCCGTAGGTATCCACTTGGCACTGCTATTTTTAAATGCCGCCTCAGTAATGTAGGCGGATGGTTCGGTAACAAGCGATTGATTGACTGCCCCTGAGTTAACCCAAGGAATGCTCCCTTCCGTCCAGTAATCAAGATTCAGTTTGTCTGGCGTCCCTCCTGAATATCGTGTTGAAAGCCACCGAAGCCGAGCAGTTCCCCAATGTCCCGGCACTTCGCCCAGCCATTCCACGCCGCTAGCTTTGTATTCTGGATAACGCGGCAAGCTCATGCCGACAGCCCCGCGATCATGGTCAAAATCCGGTCGGTGCATTGCTTCAGGTCGGCATCGATTTCTGCCAATGGGCGCGGCGGTTCGAACACGTAGAAGTGGCGATTGAACGGGATTTCGTAGCCGACCTTGGTCTTGTCGTGGTCTATCCACGCATCCGGCGCATGCGGCAGGACTTCACGCTTGAAGTAGCTTGCCACGTCTTCCGCCAGCGGCACGTTCTCGGTGTCGCGCAGGCTGCTATCCGGCTGCGGCTTGCCCTTCAGCTTGCCTTTTTCACCCAGCACAATCTTGCCCGCTGCATCGCGTAGCGGTCGATCCACGGTGATGGTGCGGTAGCCGAAGTCTTCGTTTTTGAAGATGTGGGAGATGGGTTTCCCTCTCCCCAACCCCTGTGTCAACTCCGCAGGGGCTTCAGCCCCTAGCGGATTGCCTGCCTTTGGTGCTCCCGCGGGCGGGCGAGGGGCTTCTTGGAAGTCGCCGAACAAGCGAGTCACTTCGGCGATGTGTTCGTCGGACATTTCTTTGCGCTTGCTGCCCAGGCTCTTGCGCATCTTTTGCCAGCAGGCGGATGCGTCGATGAGCTGCAGAAAACCTTTGCGGTGCGCAGGTTTGCGGTTGGAGAGTATCCACACGTAAGTGCTGATGCCAGTGTTGTAGAACATGTCGGTGGGCAGGCCGATGATGGCTTCCACCAGATCATTCTCCAGCACGTAGCGGCGAATTTCACTCTCGCCCGACCCTGCACCTCCGGTGAATAATGGCGAACCATTCAGCACGATGCCGAAGCGGCTGCCGCCCTCCACGGCGGGGCGCATTTTGCTGATAAGGTGCAGCAGGAACAGCAGCGAGCCATCGGAAACATGCGGCAGGCCGGGGCCGAAGCGCCCGTTGTAGCCTTGGGTCTCAAACTCCTTGCGGATTTCCTTCTCGACCTTTTTCCATTCCACACCGAACGGCGGATTGGAAAGCATGTAGTCGAATTTTCTGTGCGGGTGGCCGTCGTCCGAAAGCGTGTTGCCTGCCACGATGTTGGCGACATCCTGACCCTTGATGAGCATGTCGGCCTTGCAGATGGCGTAGGACTCGTCGTTCAGTTCTTGCCCGAACATGCTGAGCCGCGCCTGCGGATTGTGTTCTTCCAGGTATTCCCCGGCGATGGACAGCATGCCCCCCGTACCCGCCGTGGGGTCGTAGATGGTGCGCACCACGCCGGACTTGGACAGCACTTCGTCATCCTCGATAAACAGCAGATTCACCATCAGGCGGATGACTTCACGCGGGGTGAAGTGCTCACCGGCAGTCTCGTTGGAGATTTCAGCGAACTTGCGAATCAGCTCTTCAAACACCAGCCCCATCTGCGAATTGCTGACCGCTTCCGGGTGCAGGTCGATGTTGGAAAATTTCTCGGTGACCTGGTAGAGCAACTTCGCCTTGGCGAGGCGGTCAACCTGGGTGTAGAAATCGAAGCGCTCAAAAATGTCGCGCACCGCAGGCGAGAACGCTTGGATGTAGGCGTAGAGGTTTTCACCAATGTGATCCTGGTCGCCCATGAGCTTCTTCATGTCCAGCGGCGAGGTGTTGCAGAAGCTCTTCTGCCCCGCTTTGCGCAACAGGAACAGTTCAGGGTTCAGCCCGGCTTTCTTTTGTTTGGCATTTTCGGCGAGCACCGCGGGTTTGGTCGCTTCCAGCACGCAGTCCAGACGGCGCAGCACGGTAAACGGCAGAATCACCTTGCCGTATTCGGATTGCTTGTAGTCACCACGCAGCAGGTCAGCAACTGACCAGATGAAGGAAGAGAGTGCTTGTTGGTTCATCAATGAGCCCGTGATATGTGATTAGTAGACATGCACCGGCAACTTCTCCCGGCATCTTCGAACATGCACTGAATCGACTATTCGATCACGGCATTGTAGCCTGAAAGGAAGTACCTCTATTGCTTCGCGCCGCGCCTTTTCAATGGACCGAACTATTTCTGAGGCTTATTTTCTAGCTGTTTGCATCAACCCATCTCTACCTCTTTAGTGGTATCCCGAGTAATTTTCTAGGTCTCTCACCCGCTGTTTTTTTCCGATGCCGCGTCTACACTGCCTTCAATGTTATTCGGATTGTTTTATCCAGATAAGGGGGCGAGATGGCGACTCAGGTTAAAAAACAGATATCGGTACTGGCCTCCAGCACGATTGCGTTCACCATTTGCTTCGCGGTTTGGATGATGTTCGCGGTGATCGGAATTCCGATCAAGAAAAGCTTGGGGCTGAATGAAACCGAGTTCGGGATATTGGTCGCAATGCCGGTGCTCACGGGTTCCTTGATTCGCCTGCCGCTCGGGATGTGGACGGATAAGTATGGTGGCCGGCTGATATATTTCATCTTGATGCTGAGCACCGTGCTGCCGATTTATTTGATCGGCTATGCGACGAAGTACTGGCATTTTCTGGTGCTGGGTCTGTTCGTGGGCGTGGCTGGTGGTTCGTTTTCGGTGGGGATTGCCTATGTGGCGCGCTGGTTCGCGAAACCGCGCCAGGGTTTCGCCATGGGTATCTTCGGCGCAGGCAATGCGGGTGCGGCGCTCACTAAATTTGTTGCGCCGACCATCGTGGTGGCCTACGGCTGGCAGATGGTGCCTACCGTCTATGCGGTGGCGATGCTGCTGACCGCCATTGGCTTCTGGGTTTTCAGCTACACCGATCCGGCGCATCAGGTGGGCGCCCACGTCACCATGCGCGATCAACTCAAAGCGCTGAAAGATCCCAACGTCTGGAAGCTGTGCCAGTACTACTCCATCGTATTCGGCGGTTTTGTGGCGCTGGCGCTGTGGATGACCAAGTACTACATCTCCGAATACGGTTTCCACATTCAGACAGCGGCGCTGCTGGCGGCCGCATTTTCTTTGCCCGGCGGCATATTGCGCGCCTTCGGCGGCTGGCTGTCGGACAAATTCGGCGCCCATCGCGTGACGTGGTGGGTGATGTGGGTGTCCTGGATTTGCCTGTTCATTCTGTCTTATCCGCAAACCGACTTCACCGTTCAGACCGTCGGCGGCCCGAAAACATTCCATATCGGCCTCAACGTCTGGATGTTCACCACGCTGATGTTCATCATGGGTGCGGCTTGGGCCTTCGGCAAAGCCTCGGTGTTCAAGTACATCTCCGACGAGTACCCGCACAACATCGGCGTCATCTCCGGCATCGTCGGACTCGCGGGGGGGCTCGGCGGGTTCGTCTTGCCGATCATGTTTGGCGCCATCGTGGACATTACCGGAATCAACAGCGGCATCTTCATGCTGATGTACGGCATTACCTGGATTTCGTTGATCTGGATGTATATCACCGAGGTGCGCCAAGTGAATGTGCTGCAAGCCAGGCATCCGGCTCACGCCACGTAACAGTAATCCGATTGCCACACACTAAGGAGTAGAGAACATGGCTGTCAATATCAAAGACTGGGATCCGGAGAACGAACAGTTCTGGGAATCCACCGGCAAGCGCATCGCCTATCGCAACCTGATGATCTCGGTTCCAGCATTGCTGTGTGGTTTCGCCATTTGGTTGATGTGGGGCATCATCACCGTGCAACTGTCCAACCTGGGCTTTCCGTTCACGCAAGAGCAACTGTTTACGCTCACCGCCATTGCCGGCCTGGCGGGTGCGACCATGCGTATCCCCTCTTCGTTCTTCATCCGCATTGCAGGCGGCCGCAATACGATCTTCCTCACCACCTTTATGCTAATGGCGCCGGCCATCGGTACCGGCATCGCCCTGCAGCACAAGGATTGGCCCTTGTGGGCGTTCCAGTTGCTGGCACTGTGGTCCGGCGTCGGCGGCGGCAATTTCGCCAGCTCGATGAGCAACATCAGCACTTTTTTCCCTAAGCGATTGCAAGGAACCGCGCTCGGCATCAATGCCGGGCTGGGCAATTTCGGCGTGACCACCATGCAGATTCTGATCCCGCTGTTGATGACCGTCGGCGTGTTCGGCGCGCTAGGCGGCGAGCCGATGACGCTGGTGAAGGACAGCGGCTGGATTTTCGGCAAGATCCCCGCAGGCACGCCGACGTACATTCAGAATGCAGGTTTCACCTGGGTACTCTCGCTGATACCACTGGCGGCACTGTGCTGGTTCGGTATGAATAATCTGCTGACCGTATCGCCCAACATCGGCAGCACGTTGATGGCCTTCGCCAAAATCACTTGGCTCTACACCTTGTCGTTCATCCCGGCGATCGTCGGCCTCTATCTTTATTTACCCGCTCCCACTGGTTTAGGTGTGTTGAATATGTGGGTTGCGCTACCGCTAATTATGGTGAGCACCTTGTTTCTGATGAAGCTGGCCGCCATCGGCGAGATGAAAGAAAACATTCAAAAGCAGTTCGCCATCTTCAAGAACAAGCACACCTGGTCCATGACCGTGTTGTACGTCCTGACCTTCGGTTCCTTCATCGGCTTCTCTATGGCGCTGCCGCTGTCGATCTCGGTGATCTTCGGTGACAAGCACATCCTGGATGCGGCGACCGGTGCCTGGACCCACATCAAAAATCCCAACGCGCCCTCCGCGCTGACTTATGCCTGGATCGGACCGTTTGTGGGTGCGTTGATTCGCCCGCTGGGCGGATGGATTGCCGACAAGGTGGGCGGTTCCATCGTCACTCAGATCATTTCGCTGGTGATGGTTATTGCCTCCGGGTTGGCGGGCTATGTGATGCATCTCGCATTCAACTCCCCCACGCCGGAAATATATTTTCAACAATTCCTGTGGATTTTCGTTTTGCTGTTCGCCGCCAGCGGCATCGGCAACGGCTCGACTTTCCGCACCGTGGGCGTGATCTTCGACCGTGTGCAGGCCGGGCCGGTATTGGGCTGGACATCGGCGGTGGCGGCCTATGGTTCCTTCGTCGCGCCGGTGGTGATCGGTGGCCAAATCAAGGCCGGCACACCGGAAATCGCGATGTACGGTTTCGCCGTGTTCTATGCGCTGTGCCTGATTCTCAACTGGTGGTTCTATCTGCGCGCCGGTTCCGAAATTAAGAATCCGTAGAAAAAGCTATTGAACCGCGAAGGACGCGAAGGTACGCAAAGGAATGCAGATAAATAATGAAAAAAATGTAAGGGTAAGACGCAGCACAAGCTGCGATTAGCTTGTTTTTCCTTCGCGTACCTTTGCGTCCTTCGCGGTAAAGAAATGTTTTAGATAGGAGAGCATGACATGAGCCACTTTCTTGATCGACTAATGTTTTTCAGCAAGAACCAGGAGACCTTCTCCGGCGATCACGGCGTGGTCACCAACGAAGATCGGAGCTGGGAGGACGGCTATCGTAGCCGTTGGCAGCACGACAAAATCGTGCGCTCCACGCACGGCGTCAATTGCACCGGCTCGTGCAGTTGGAAGATCTACGTCAAGAACGGTCTCATCACTTGGGAAACCCAGCAGACCGATTACCCGCGCACCCGTCCCGATCTGCCCAACCACGAGCCGCGCGGCTGCCCGCGCGGCGCGAGTTACTCGTGGTATGTCTACAGCGCCCAGCGCGTGAAATATCCACTGATCCGCGGACGCTTGATGGAACTGTGGCGCGAAGCGCGCAAGACGATGGAGCCAGTCGAGGCTTGGAAGTCCATCACCGACGATCCGATCAAGGCGACGCGTTACAAGTCGGTGCGCGGTCTCGGCGGTTTCGTGCGCGCCACTTGGGACGAAGTGACGGAGCTGATCGCCGCCGCCAACATACACACCATCAAGGAATACGGGCCGGACCGCGTGGTCGGCTTCTCCCCCATCCCCGCCATGTCGATGGTGAGTTACGCCGCCGGCTCGCGTTATTTGTCGCTGATCGGCGGCGTGTGTCTGTCTTTCTACGATTGGTATTGCGATCTGCCGCCCGCCAGCCCGCAGGTCTGGGGCGAGCAAACCGACGTGCCGGAATCGGCCGACTGGTACAACTCCACTTATCTCATGGTATGGGGCTCCAACGTGCCGCAAACGCGCACGCCCGATGCCCACTTCTACACCGAGGTGCGCTACAAGGGCACTAAGACCGTGGCTGTCTCCAGCGACTACGGCGAGATGGTGAAATTCGGCGACATCTGGCTCGCACCCAAACAAGGTACCGACGCGGCCCTGGCGATGGCGATGGGGCACGTGATTTTGAAAGAGTTTCACGCCAACGGAAAAAGCGAGTACTTCAAAAATTACGTGCGCCAGTATAGCGATATGCCGATGCTGGTGATGTTGAAAGACCACCAGGGCACTTTAGTCGCGGATCGCTTCCTGCGAGCCTCCGATCTGGATGGCAAGCTCGGCCAGGAGAACAACCCGGACTGGAAGACGGTAATGATAGACGACGACACCGGCTATCTGGTGTCGCCCAATGGCGCCATCGGTTTCCGCTGGGGCGAGGCCGGCATGTGGAACTTGGAGATGCGCGATGGCACATCCGGTAAAGAGGTCACGCCCAGGCTCAGCCTCATCGACGACAAAGACGAAGTGGTCGGCGTGGGCATGCCCTACTTCGGCGGTGCCGACCACAACGACCTGATGGTGCGCAATGTGCCGGTGAAGCGGATTAACGTACACGGGCACGAAGTGAAAGTCGCCACGGTGTACGACCTGATGCTGGCTAACTACAGCATCGATCGCGGCCTGGGCGGCGACAATGTGGCCAGCGACTACGACGCCGACGTGCCCTATACCCCGGCGTGGGCAGAGCGGCACACCGGCGTAAAACGCGCCGACATCATCACCGTGGCGCGCGAATTCGCCGACAACGCAGACAAGACCCAAGGTAAATCCATGGTGATCTTAGGCGCTGCGCTCAACCACTGGTACCACAACGACATGATCTACCGCGGCATCATCAACCTGCTGATCCTATGCGGTTGCATCGGTAAATCCGGCGGCGGCTGGGCGCATTACGTCGGTCAAGAAAAACTCCGCCCGCAAACCGGCTGGGCGCCACTGGCCTTTGCCCTGGATTGGCAACGTCCACCACGGCAGATGAATGGCACTTCATTCTTTTACGCTCATACCAGCCAATGGCGGCATGAGAAGCTGAATACTTCTGAAATTCTGTCCCCCACCGGCGATGCCAGCGTGGCCGATTACCGCCTGATCGACTTCAACGTGAAGTCCGAGCGCATGGGCTGGCTGCCTTCCGCGCCGCAACTGCAAACGAATCCGATGCAAGTGGTCAAGGCAGCGGAAGCAGCGGGTATGGATCCAGTCAAATACGCAACCGAGCAACTCAAAAGTGGGGCGTTGAAAATGTCCTGCGAAGACCCGGACAACCCGAAGAATTTCCCACGCAATATGTTCGTTTGGCGTTCCAACATTATGGGTTCGAGCGGAAAAGGCCATGAGTATTTCATGAAGTATTTGCTGGGTACCCAGAACGCCGTTTTCGGCCCCGATCTGGGCGAGCTTGGGGAAGCCAAACCCAAAGAAGTGGTTTGGCATGACAAGGGCGCGGAAGGCAAGTTGGATCTGTTGGTGACGCTGGACTTCCGCATGTCCACCACCTGCCTGTATTCCGATATCGTGCTGCCGACCGCCACTTGGTACGAGAAAGACGATCTCAATACCTCGGACATGCACCCCTTCATCCACCCGCTTTCCGAGGCGGTTCAGCCCTTGTGGCAAAGCAAATCCGATTGGGACATTTATAAAACCATCGCCAAGAAGTTTAGCGAATTGGCCGCTACGCATCTTGGTACACAGAAAGATTTGGTGCTCACCCCGCTGATGCACGACACCCCAAGCGAACTGGGACAAGCGATTGGGGTGCGCGACTGGAAGAAAGGGGAATGCGAGGCGATTCCCGGCAAGACTATGCCTGCTATGACCGTCGTCACCCGCGACTACGGCGATACCTACAAGAAATTTACCTCGGTCGGCCCGCTACTAAGCAAGATCGGCAACGGCGGCAAGGGTATTTCCTGGAACACGGAAAGTGAAGTCAAACAACTGGCCGAGCTTAACCATACGGTGCAGGAAGAAGGCGTGAGCAAAGGGTTGCCACGCATCGACAGCGCGCTGGATGCATGCGAAATGATCCTGATGCTGGCGCCGGAAACCAATGGCCAAGTCGCGGTGAAAGCGTGGGAAGCGTTATCCAAGATCACCGGGCGCGACCACACCCATCTCGCCCTCCCGCGCGAGGACGACAAGATTCGCTTCCGCGATGTTCAGGCACAACCGCGCAAGATTATTTCTTCGCCGACCTGGAGCGGCATCGAGTCGGAGCATGTGAGTTACACCGCCGGCTACACCAACGTGCATGAACTCATCCCCTGGCGCACGCTCACCGGCCGCCAGCAGTTCTATCAAGACCATAAGTGGATGCTGGATTTTGGCGAAGGGCTGTGCGTGTACAAACCGCCGATCGACACCAAGACCGTGGCGCCGATGCTGGAGAAGATGCGTAACGGCAACGCACAACTGGTCTTGAACTGGATCACACCGCACCAGAAATGGGGTATCCACAGCACCTATACCGACAACCTGCACATGCTGACGCTGTCGCGCGGCGGGCCGCATGTCTGGATCTCCGAACCAGAGGCCAAGGAGGCCGGCATCGTGGATAACGACTGGATCGAGGTCTACAACGTCAACGGTACACTCACCGCCCGCGCCGTGGTCAGCCAGCGCGTGCCGCGCGGCATGGCGCTGATGTACCACGCGCAGGAAAAAATCATCAACGTGCCGGGGGCGGAAACCAGCGGCTTCCGCGGCGGTATTCATAACAGCGTCACTCGCACCGTCACCAAACCCACCCACATGATCGGCGGCTATGCGCAGCTGGCCTATGGCTTCAACTACTACGGTACGGTGGGTTCCAATCGCGACGAGTATGTGATCGTGCGCAAGATGAAAAACGTGGATTGGATGGAGGGGCCGCTACGTGACGAAGCTTAAAATATTGAACCGCAAAGGACGCAAAGGTACGCAAAGGAAAAACTTTTTAGGATTTGCTTTCCTTCGCGAGCCTTCGCGTCCTTCGCGGTTAAACGCTTTTTTAAGGAGTAGCTCATGAAAATCAGAGCACAAATCGCCATGGTACTCAATCTGGACAAGTGCATCGGCTGCCACACCTGCTCCGTGACCTGCAAGAATGTGTGGACTTCGCGCGAAGGTATGGAGTACGCCTGGTTCAACAATGTGGAGACCAAACCCGGCATCGGCTATCCGAAAGAATGGGAGAATCAGGACAAGTGGAACGGCGGCTGGAGCCGCAACAGCGACGGTAGCATTGCGCCGCGCCAGGGCGCGAAGTGGCGCATCCTGGCCAATATCTTCGGCAATCCCAACCTGCCGGAGATCGACGACTACTACGAGCCGTTCACCTTCGACTACGCGCACTTGCAGACAGCCAAACTGTCGCAAACCCCGCCCACCGCGCGCCCGATCTCGGTGATCACCGGCAAAAAAATGGACAAGATCCACTGGGGCCCGAATTGGGAAGACGATCTCGGCGGCGAGTTCGCCGCGCGCAGCCGCGACAAAAATTTTGATGACGTGCAGAAGGAGATGTACTCGACTTTCGAGAATACTTTCATGATGTATCTGCCGCGCTTGTGCGAGCATTGCCTCAACCCGACCTGCGTCGCCTCCTGCCCTTCCGGCTCGATCTACAAACGCGAAGAGGACGGCATCGTGCTGGTGGATCAGGACAAATGCCGCGGCTGGCGCATGTGCATCAGCGGTTGCCCGTACAAGAAGATTTACTACAATTGGAAATCCGGCAAGGCGGAGAAATGCATCTTCTGCTATCCGCGCATCGAAGCCGGCCAGCCCACCGTTTGTTCCGAAACCTGCGTCGGACGCATTCGTTACCTGGGCGTGATCCTGTATGACGCCGACCGCATCGAAGCCGCCGCCAGCGTCGCCGATCCAGAGGATTTGTATGAAGCGCAGTTGCAGATATTCCTGGACCCGAACGATCCGGCCGTGATCGAAGAAGCACGCCGCGAAGGCATCCCGGAAGCGTGGCTCGAATCCGCGCGCAAGTCGCCTGTGTACAAAATGGCGATCGACTGGAAGGTGGCATTTCCGCTGCATCCGGAATACCGCACGCTGCCCATGGTGTGGTACATCCCGCCGCTGTCGCCGATCCAGGCCACGGCGGAAAGCGGCAAGATGGGCATGAACGGCATCATCCCCGATACCAAATCGCTGCGCATCCCGATCAAATACCTGGCCAATCTGCTCACCGGCGGCAAGGAAGCGCCCATCGTCACGGCACTGGATCGCATGCTCGCCATGCGTGCCTACATGCGCGGCAAATCGGTGGAAGGCACACCGAATACCGCAGTGCTGAAACAAGTGGGGCTCAGCGAAGCGCAAGTACAGGATATGTACCAGATCATGGCAATCGCCAATTACGAAGATCGCTTTGTGATCCCGAGCAGCCATCGTGAAGCCGTGATCGATGCTTACGATGAAAAAGGCAGTTGCGGCTTCTCGTTTGGCAATGGCTGTTCCGATGGGGTCAGCAAACCCAGCCTGTTCGGCACTAAAAAACAGCCCGCCATGATCTATGTGGACGCCCCCAAATCCCGGAAAAATACGGCGGAGGAAATCTGATATGAAAAGTTATCAAGCACTCGCCTTGTTGCTCGTCTACCCGGAAGCGGAATGGCTGGCGCATCTGGATGAAGTGGAAGTGTTGCTGGTCGAGGAAGCGAATCGCAACGGCGATGCAGCGCCGCGCCTGAATGAATTGCTCACGTTTCTGCGCGGTCAAACGCTGCTCGAATTGCAGCAGAACTACGTGGCCACGTTCGACCAGAACCCGTCGCACTCGCTGCATCTGTTCGAGCACATTCACGGCGAATCGCGCGACCGCGGGCAGGCGATGGTGGATCTGGTCGAAGAATACCGCAAACACGATCTGGAAATCGACGCCAGCGAACTGCCCGATTATGTGCCCTTGTTCCTGGAATACCTGTCGATCCTGCCGACTGACGAATCCGCCGCGTTGTTAGGCGATGCAGTGCACGTGCTGGCGCTCATCGGGCGCAAGCTGCACGCTAACGGCAGCCCTTACCACGCCGTATTCGACGTGTTGCAAACCCTGTCGCCGGTGGCAGCGCAGCCCCTGCCGGAGCCGCCGGTGCGCAATATGGATGAGGCGATGGAACGCTTCGGTCCGGCAATGGACGGGCGTGAACCCCTGCTCACGCCGCAAACACAGGTGGCCTACGCCGATATGCCGAAGTCGAGACACCAACCCACCGCCGCCGTTCCCGGCATTTGAGATTCTGAAAAGGAGTCATCATGGATTACGCAAATTATTTAGTGTTTGGGATCTACCCCTATGTGGCGCTGGGCATTTTTCTACTGGGCAGCCTGATCCGCTTCGACCGCGAGCAATACACCTGGAAAAGCGATTCCAGCCAACTGCTGCGCGGCAAACAATTGCGGCTTGGCAGCAACTTGTTCCACGTCGGCATTCTGTTTCTGTTCTTCGGCCATGCGGCCGGGCTGCTAACGCCGCACTGGCTATACGAATCCCTCGGCCTGTCCACGCCTAACAAGCAGATGCTCGCCATCATCAGCGGCGGCATCGCCGGTCTGTTGTGTCTGGCCGGCATTTCGCTGCTGTTGCAGCGCCGCCTCACCGAGCCGCGCATCCGCGCCACCAGCAAGCCGATGGACATCATTATCCTGCTGTGGATTTTCGTCACGCTGGTGCTGGGCTTGACCAGCATTCTGTTCTCGCTCCAGCACCAGGATGGCAGCGTGATGCTACTGCTCGGCGCCTGGGCGCAGCACATTGTGACCTTCCGCGCTGGTGCGGCGGATTTTCTGCTAGCGGTGCCGCTGATTTACAAGATCCACTTGTTCTTCGGCATGAGCTTGTTCGTGTTGTTTCCCTTTAGCCGGCTGGTGCATGTGTGGAGCGGCTTCGCGGCCGTCACCTATCTGACGCGCAGCTACCAAGTGGTGCGGCAGCGCGGATGATTATTTTCTCCCTAATGGAAATGGAGTAAATCATGTCGATTAGCGTAAACGGCATAGAGATCACCGATAGCGATGTGCAGCAGGAACTGCCGCATCATGCGCAAGACCCCAGCCCTGTCAAGGCGGCGACGGAAGCGTTGGTAGTGCGGCAGGCGCTGCTGCAGGCGATCCAACAAGCAGGCTTGATCGCTACCCATGCGAACGAGGAAGATGCGTTGATCGAGCGCCTGCTCGCGCAAGAGGTAAAAGCACCGACCCCCACCGAGGAAGAGTGCCACAGGTACTACAGCCACCATCCTGAGCGCTTCCGCAGCGGTGATCTGGCGGAGGCGAGCCATATCCTGTTCCAGGTAACGGACAAAGTGCCGCTAGCCGCATTGCGGCAAAAGGCAGAAGAGATTTTGCACCGGGTGCTCGACGATCCCGCCGCGTTCGAACAATGCGCGCGCGATTTTTCCAACTGCCCGTCCGGCGATCAGGGCGGGAATCTGGGGCAACTCACCCATGGCCAAAGCGTACCGGAATTCGAGCGCGCGCTATTCGCGCTGCAATCAGGCGAAACCGCCGGACATTTGGTGGAAACCCGCTTCGGTCTGCACATCGTTCGGGTGCAACGCAAGGTAGAGGGCGCGCAATTGCCGTTTGAATTGGTGAAAGAAAGCATTGCGCGCTTTTTGACAGACTATGCTAAGACCAAGGCGACCCGGCAATACTTGGAAATTCTGATCGGCCAAATGGATATCCAGGGCATTGAGTTGAGTTACGCCGCTACCCCACTGGTGCAGTGACGCGGAAAACGACAAGGAGAACACACTATGACCCATATCGTCATCGTAGGAGCAGGAATCGCAGGTGTGCCGGCGGCATATGCGATCAAGAACCGCTTGGGCCCGAACGATCAAGTGACACTCGTGTCGGACCGGGAGTATTTCAATTTCGTTCCATCCAATCCATGGATCGCCATGGGCTGGCGCGAGAGGGAGGACATTGCGTTCCCCATCGATCCCTATCTGGAAGCGCGGGGAATCTACTTTGTCGCCCAGGGCCTGACGCAGATTCATGCAGCAAGCAATCAAGTGGAACTCGCCGATGGTAGGCGATTGCGCTATGACTATCTCGTTCTCGCCACCGGCGCGACCCCCGCCTATGAGGAAGTGGAAGGCATGGACCCGGCCCAGGGTTATGTGCACTCTGTCGTTCGCATCGAACAGGCGATTGAGGCATCCCATGCCTACAAAGAATTCGTCAAAAATCCCGGCCCGATTGTGATCGGCGCCGCACCGGGATGCGCCATCCTGGGGCCGATGTACGAGACGGCTTTCTTGGTAGACGCCGACTTACGCCGCCGCGGCATCCGCGAACGGGCGACGATCACCATGGTGACGCCGGAACCCTATGTCGGCCATTTTGGCATCGGCGCCGAGACTGAAACCCGACAGCTTTTGGAAAACGCTCTCACAGATCGAAATATCGCTTCTGTTTGCAACGTCAAGACGACGAAGATCACGCCGGGCAATGTTCATCTCATGCAATACGACCAGAGCGGCAAGGCAGGCGCGAGCACCACCCTGCCCTGCGCGTTCGGTATCTATGCGCCCGCTTTCAAGGGGATATCAGCGCTTCGTGCGAGCACCGGTTTGACTAATACACGCGGTTTCATAATGGTAGACGAATACCTGCGCAGCCCCATCTATCCCAATGTGTTCGCCGCCGGGATATGCGTGGCGCAGCCGGCGCTCACGAACACCCCAGTCGCGGTGGGTCCGCCAGAGTCGGTGTATTCGATCCAGAACCAGGTGGACACAGTGGCGCGCAACATCATCGCCGCTATTAAACACGAAGCGCTAATAAGCGCTCTGCCGCAACGCGCTAAATGGCTGTCAGACATGGGCGAAACCGGCGCCGCCTATCTGTCGGAACCACAGATTCCGCTGCGCAACATCAACCGCATCAAGCAGGGCCGCTGGGTGCACCTGGCCAAAGTGGAGTTCGAGCAATACTTCATCGACAAGATCAAACTCAAGCCGGGCAAACATGCCCCTAGTCTCACCAGCCATGTCGCGACTATTGTGCGGCGCTTGCAGTCAGAGAAAAACAGCGAAGACACGGGAGCGGCGCGCACAGAGCCGGCCACGCGCCGTCTCGATATCCCGGTGGAACGGGATGCCAACTATGAACTGCGCGCCCTGGCCAAGGTGTTAAACGTGGAAGAAAAGTTCATTGCGGCAGCGCTGTTGAATGCGGCGCTCAAAGATGCTAAGCGTTATCTGGGCGAAGTGGATCTGGAAGACCTGGAACGTGCGCGGCGCGATCTGATTCTGGCGGAACTGCCGGAAAACCAGCCGGGGGTGGAATTTCACGGCGGCGGGACTTGATGCGGCGAATGCCGTTTTTTTGATCTGCTTGACCTGCTGCCGCGGCATTGAGTGAAACCGGGATAGTTCGCCCATGCCTCTTGTGCGAGTTGCCGCAGAAGCGCTTTTTCATTCTTGGTGAGATTCATTCGACGCTCCGGGTAGCGTGTAGGGCGCCAATAAGCAAAGCGCATTGCGCCGGATGGATGATTTACGCGCGCTAAAAAAACACGCTCTCCGGCACATTGAAACGACTGGCCAGAACCGCGATTTGGCGCGTATTCAGTTTGCGCTTTCCGGATAGGATTTCCGATACAACACCCTGGCTCCCAATCTCCGGCAGCCCTTTTTGTGAAAGACCATGCGCCTGCATCAAGGAGCGCAACATTTCGTTTGGCGGCAAATCCGGCATGGGATGGCGGCGCCCCTCATAGGCCTCGATAGCCTCTCCCAGTTGATGCACCGCTAAGGCAAGCGGATGGTTCTCGTCGGCGCCACCGGCATCCAGCAACATATTCAATTGACGCACCGCGCCCTGATACGCTTTTTCCGTGCGGATCACGTTAAGCGGCAAAGCAGCAAGCAGGGCTTTGCAGTGCTTTTCAATATCCGCGAGTTCGGTTACATCCATTATAGCCTCCAGCGATCATATTCAACATGCGTAAACACATGCCTCACGTAAAGCATCTGCCTATCAAAGTGAATAGCCGCGATCACACGATACTTGTTGCCACCAAGGTCAAACACATAGTAACTTCCAACGCGATCGACGCTATTCGAGAGTTTTTTAAGATCGGCATAGCTTCGTGGCCTGGCGTGCTCCATGAGTTTTCTCCAACCCTGGAGCGGCAAATCGGCATCGGGATATAGCGCTGCAAACTCCCGCAACGATTTGTTGCTGATGACTCTCATGGCGCTTTATATCTCATAACGAGATATACGTCAAGCCTTGTAAATACACAACCGTGCGACGATTTACCCGTCCATTTGGATCAAATTCAAAATAGCCGCAGAAAAATACTGGGTAAGCTGAAGCCACTCCATCGAGGGAGATCAACAGTAGGAATAACAACGCCCGCGATAGCAGGCGTTGGGGGGACTCCGCTTTAAATGCCGCCCTGTCTTTTCAATAACCAAACAACCAAAGCACGACCCCATCTATGCGACCCCACCCACGCCAGCGTAGCGAGAAACATCTTTCGGTCGTCATCGTCCAGATAAATCTTGCGCCGCGCATTGCCACGCGAAGTGACGTGATACACAGCGCCAGGGTATTCGATGCGAAGCGGTCGGGCCATGAGGCTATTCTAAGAAACAAAACGGCAGAATACAAGAAACAAGACTTGACCCCTTTTTGCTCTTTTTGCTGACCCTGACCCCTTTTTGCTGACCCCTTTTTGATCTCCTATTTTCGTCAAAGCGTACGGATTTTGCGGAAGTACTCATTCCAGCTCCTTTCGATCAATCCGACGTTTTGCTCCAGCCTCCGGTGCAATGCGCTTCGCTTATTGGCACCCTACATACGCCTTAGGCACGTTGCGTGAGTGCCACGCACAAATACAAATCTTCAGCCTCTATCAGTCGAGCGCCGCCAATGCCGCCTCGGGTGCTTTGTCCAACATCTTGAGCAGAGCCTTGGCAGCACCGGTCGGGCAGCGTTTGCCTTGTTCCCAGTTGCGGATGGTGTCGAGCGAGACATCTATCCGCTGTGAAAACTCCGCCTGGCTCAGTCCAAGGCGTTTTCTGACACGGCGTGCGAACTTCGCCGCGTCCTGCATGGCTTCGGCTTTGTCGGCGGCTTGGTGTGCGGCGATGTCCTCCTCGGTGGTGGCGTCCACACGAGCAGAGTCGATGCGCCCCAAAGCCAGGGAGGCCGGGATGGCAGGATCAATCTTCACGCGTACTGTCTTCATAGTGTGTGCCCTCTCGTTGATTGGCTTTGCGTGCCGAGATGATTCGCATGGCGTCATGGCGTGCTGTGTAGACCACCACGAATAGGCACCGTTCGATCATGCCCATCAACTGGTAGCGCTCTTCGCCATAGCTGTGCCTGGTGTCGGCATGCACGATCCGATTGGGATCAAAAAACGCCCGTGCCACGTAGGAAAAATCAAACCCTCGCTGTGTAAAGCACGCCTCGCTTTTGGCTTCGTCCCATTCGAAATTCATGGAACAAGTGTAGTTCATTGGCCGACACCTATCAAGACTGGAGGTGCTCAATTGCGACTATTTTAAAGCGTAGAAAAACCTCAGCGAAACCTCAGGTGTTGGCCCGCGCCCAATCAATTAACGGCAGCCAATGCTCCAACTCCCGCTCGCTTTGCGAACGCGGCAGATCGAACAGCGTCTCTCCCATGGCGGCGGCTTGGATGTAAACCTGAGCGTCGCGCAAGTTGGTGATGACGGGTAACTCGTATTTTTCGAAATAATGTTGCAGCGTGGCGGCAGCGCGGGTGCGCGGATCGACACGCATGCCGACCACACTGATATCCACATGATGATGGCGCAGCGCCTTATGCTCTTTCAGTGCGTCGAAAAATTCCGAAGTGGCCCACATGTCGAACAGCGAGGGCTGCACCGGCACCAGTACTTTGTTCGCGTGGCGCAGAGCATTGCTGAGTTCCTTGCCGTGGATACCGGCGGGCGCATCGAGAATCAAGTAGTCGCCGCCGGTAGGGGGCTTGGCCAGATCGTCTTCGCGTGCATCCCAGCCGTGAATCGCGGGCAGTTCGGGGGAGCGGATAGAGAGCCAATGCAAGCTGGATTGTTGGCGATCCATGTCACCCAGCGTGACTTTATCGCCGTTCCAGGCGAGGAAACCGGCCAGGTTGGTAGCGAGCGTGGTTTTACCCGCGCCGCCTTTGGGATTGATGACCAGAATAGTTTGCATCACACCCTCCTCCGCTCGTTGTGTTTTTTGAGGAATGCCGCTTAAATTCCACGGAATTTACCTATCTTACGGCACTTCCCGGCGTTCTAACACCGCCTGCGCCAGGGTGCCGGTATCAGTATGCTCCAGCTCGCCGCCCACCGGCACGCCGCGCGCGATGCGCGTGACCTTGAGTCCCTTTTCTTTCAACAGCTCGCCAATATAATGCGCGGTGGCTTCACCCTCCACCGTGAAATTGGTGGCCAGCAGCGCTTCTTTCACCACGCCGTCGGTAGCGCGTTTGATCAGGCGCTCCAAATACAATTCTTTCGGGCCGATGCCATCGAGCGGCGAGAGGCGTCCCATCAACACAAAATATAGGCCGCGATACACCTGCGTTTGCTCCATCATCATCAGATCGGCGGGCATTTCAATCACACATAATGTGGTGGCATCGCGATTGGGTGAGCTACATAGTTCACATACGGCGTCTTCGGTGAAGCTATTGCACTTCTGGCAATGCTGAATTTTGGTAAGCGCGCTCGACAGCGTGCTCGACAATTTCGCCGCGCCTTGGCGATCATGCTGTAGCAGGTAATACGTCATGCGCTGCGCGGATTTCGGGCCCACGCCGGGGAGACAGCGCAACGCTTCGATCAGATCGTCGAGAGTTGAAGGGGGTTTCATTCAGGCGTCAACCAGCTTGCTCAAAATGGCATCTTGAATCCCGGCGGCAAGCCCATGCCCGAGGTCAATGCGCCCATTTTTTCTTGCGAGGTGGCTTCGACTTTACGCACCGCGTCATTCATCGCGGCGGCGATTAAATCTTCCAGCATCTCTTTATCGTCGGCGAGCAAGCTCGGGTCGATGGAGACACGCTTCACATCGTGACGGCAGGTCATAATCACTTTCACCATGCCGGCGCCGGATTGGCCTTCGACTTCGACCGAACCCAATTGCTCCTGCATTTTCTTCATGTTCTCTTGCATCATCTGGGCCTGTTTCATCAGATTGCCCAAGCCAGCTTTCATCATGCGATTCTCCTGCTATGACTGTAATGGTTTAATAGTGGACTCGATCACTTTGGCGTCGAACTGTTCCACCAGTTCACGCACGAAGGGATCTTGCTCTATGGATTCGATGGCGCGTTTTTCTTGCGCGGCTTTTTCGCTTTGCTGCGCTTGTACCGGGGTGATCCCCGTGGGCGCGCCGAGTTCGATATGGACTCTCACTGGCTTGCCAAAATAGTCGGTGAGCGCAAGTTTGAGTTTTTCTTGATACGGCTTTTCGGCGAGGTGCTTGTGCTCTGGTGGCAAAATCAGCGCCACCGCATCGCCGTCAAAGCGCTTCAACTCGCAATGCTGGGCGAGCATCTTGGCCATGCCGGAAAGCTTGAGTTTGTTCACCAAGTTTGCCCAATCGCCATCGAATGTGCTTGCCTGCGCTACGGCTGCCACCGGCGCTGCGGGCGGTGGAATGCGCGCAGGCGCAATCGCTACGTCTGGATTAGTTTTTTTTTGCGCCGCCGCAGGTGTACTGGTGGCGATCCCCTGTGCTTCGGGCCGGAACGACAGCATGCGCAACAGCGTCATGCTGAACCCAGCATATTCGTCCGGCGCAAGATAAAGATCTTTGCGCCCATGCAATGCGATCTGATAATAGAGTTGCACTTCATCGGGGGTGAAGGCTTTGGATAGGGCTTCGATGCGCGCCTTTTCCGGTAGGTCGTCGACCAAGGCTTCGGGCACGGTCTGCGCCAAGGCGATCTGGTGCAAGAGCACGCCCAGGTCTTGCAGCGCAGCGTCGAAAGATAGGCTGCGCTCCGCCATGCGGTCGGCGATTTCCAGCACGCTTGCGCCTTCTTGCCGCGCTAATGCATCCAACAACTCGAATAAGTAGGACTGATCCACCGCGCCCAGCATGGCGCGCACTTCGGATTCTTGAATCTGCCCGCCGCCATGCGCGATGGCTTGATCGGTCAAGCTCAAGGCGTCGCGCATCGAGCCTTGCGCCGCGCGCGCCAGCAGCCGCAGCGCGGGCGCTTCGAACGCCACACCCTCTTCCTTCAGCACATGCTCCAAATGCCCGACGATTGCAGCCTGCGACATCTGCTTCAGATTGAATTGCAGACAGCGTGATAACACCGTGACCGGAATTTTTTGCGGATCGGTGGTAGCGAGAATAAATTTCACATGCGCCGGCGGCTCTTCCAGCGTTTTCAACATGGAGTTGAACGCCGCCTTGGACAACATGTGCACCTCGTCGATGAGATACACCTTGAAGCGGCCGCTGGTGGGCGCGTATTGCGCGTTATCCAGCACCTCGCGCATATTGTCGATGCCGGTATTGGAAGCGGCATCGAGTTCGATCATATCCACGAACCGGCCGCGATCGATCTCGGTACACGCCGCGCACACGCCACACGGCTTGGAAGTCAGCCCCGTCTCGCAGTTGAGACACTTGGCGATAATGCGCCCCAGCGTGGTCTTGCCCACGCCGCGCGTGCCGGTGAGCAGATAGGCATGATGCAGGCGGTTTTGATCGAGAGCGTTGGACAACGCACGTACCACATGCTCTTGCCCCACCATTTCAGCGAAGTTTTTGGGACGCCATTTGCGGGCCAGAACTTGATAACTCATACGGCTATTTTACCAGGGCTGCCTATGCCTGGTGTACGCTGATTTTGTATGCCGTTAGGGTTGTTCGTTAGGCGGTCATACCCCGACTTTTGAGGATAATTTCTAAGAAATTTCGGCATTAAACTCAAATCCACGAGATAAAATTAGCCATGGCAAAGCAAATCCCCCCACCCCTAGTTACCAACTCCCGCCTCCATATCGGGTTTATGCCCGATAGCGAAATACTGAATCGCCAGATTATCGAAGGCTATCTACAACTGCGGGAGCAAGATTATCTGCGGCGCAGCCATTTCTTTGGCGGGCGCTATGAAAATCTTTACTTCGAGCGCGAGCGCATCCCGGCAATCGCTCGCGTGCTGGAGCAAGCAGAAAGCTACGCGCAACATCTATTGCAGACCAGCACCCTACGCAGCGGTTTCTGGATCAACGACATGGGCCCTGGGGAGTCCACCACCGAACATGACCATGATGAAGACGATGAGATGCTGTCTACCGTTTACTACGTGCAGGCGCCGCGAGACTCCGGCGATCTGGTCATCGTGGATAGCCATAGCCGCACGCTGCTAACGCCGCAGGCGGGGATGTTCGTGTTCTTCGCGCCGTCGGTAGTGCATTCCGTGAGCGTGAATTGCAGTGGAGAGCGGCGTATTTCTATGGGGATAAACTTTGGCCCTATGTCTAAACAATAACCGTGTAGCCGAAAAATTCCGTGGTGGTGGGTGATGCCAGATTTATTGGCTATCCGTAATCCGTGGTGGATTTTCCGTTGAGCGATGAGCCAATAATGAGCAGGACGACACGTCAAGGCATTGCACCTCAAGCCCCAAAATCCTCGCCGAAATGACCGCCCCTATAAGGTCGTGCCAATTCGGAACCTTGCTTGCTGCGCGCCGCCCTGCGCAAGCGCCGGTGTCTTCCTCAATCCAAGTCGATAAAGGGACACCTCAGTTTGACAGCCCCACAACGATGACATCCTATGTTGGCTGCCGCACAGTGTTTGCGATGAGGTAGGAGTATTATTAATCTTGGTCGACGTCGGATGCGACGCGAATGGCGAACTACTTATCAGGAGGCTTTCATGACTCAGCAAACCAAAGATCAGCATCAGAAACCGGCGCAGACTCATCCTTTCCCTTTAGAGGAAGTGAACCAGCAAAAACAGAAGGCGGAAGAACACGAGGTAGCTGGCAGGCATAAAAATGACGGCCAAAAAGATCACAAAGGTGCCCGTTAAGAAGGCTTAGGCACCCGAAAAATGAAGCTAATGTCGTTTTTTTCAGCAAAGGCGTACCTCACGGTGATCGCTTGTGCGGCAGCAGACGGGTGAACAGCCGTTCGGGACTTTGAAGGCGTAGGTGTGTTGGTGCCAGTCGAATATTGACCATCTATACCGGCAAAAAATGACCAGATGAAAATGTTCTAACAGTTTGCCGTTATTTATTTTTTTCTTTTTTGTCGTGGTCAGTCGCTGATCGGTAAAGAACTCAAAATTTTATCAATTTTCAGCTGGTGCCAACACCTCTATGATCTGGTTGCCTACAACCAGAAGCGGAACTGGCCCAACGGCCACGGCAACACCGACGGCATGGCGGAAAGCCACAGTTGGAACTGTGGCTGGGAAGGGGACGAGGGCGCGCCACCGGAAGTGGTGAAACTGCGCAAGCAACAGATCAAGAATTTCTGTTGCCTGCTATTCCTTTCGAACGGGACGCCCATGTTCCGCGCCGGGGACGAGTTCATGCACACGCAGGCAGGGAACAACAATCCTTACAATCAGGACAACGCAGTGGGTTGGGTCGATTGGAGTCGGCTGCATGCAAACCCGGACATGTTCCGCTTCTTCAAATGCATGATCGCGTTTCGCAAGGCGCATCCGTCACTGGCGAGGAGCCGGTTCTGGCGCGAGGATGTGCGTTGGTATGGGGTGGGGAGTGAGCCCGACCTTGCATACGATTCCCGCAGCCTCGCCTTTGCCCTGCACGGCGGATCGCACCAGGACATCGACCTCTACGTGATGATCAACGCCTATTGGGAGGAGCTGACCTTTCAGATACAGGAGGGCGCAATGAATGCGTGGCGGCGCGTGGTCGATACCAGCCTCGAAAGCCCGTTCGACTTTCTCGAACCCGGCAACGAAAGCCCCTTTCAGTCGTTGCATTATCGAGTGGCGGGCAGGGCCGTTATCATACTGGTCCGCGACAAGGACGGAGGTTGACGCCATGGAGTCTGGCGCAACTGCGCAAACAGGCGACGGACAGCATCAAGCAGTCGAGCGCTGCCTCTCATTAATCTCCTAGCTGCCGCAGCAAAGGCAAACGCTAACGTAATGTGGAAATAAATCGTCCTTCAGGGTTGCCAAGTTGAAGCCTGGGAACAAGTGATGCGCCACGTTTCAAATAAGTGAGGCTGGTCTGCACGGATACGGGCGCTACGCTTTAGACCATTTGGCTGCTGCTCGGGTTATGTTGGTCTATAGTTGGTTGGACAGCGTAGCTGTTGTACGCGATGTTGTTGAGATAACACAGAACAATTAATAAGCACTTGGGCTGGCTCTTTGGTGGATACAATGGTTTGGTGACTAAAGCTTACCACTAGGCCAGCCTGCTTCTTTCATTAGTTCGTGCGGTTATCGTTTAAGTAAGTGCCATTCGTGTCTGACCGTTTGTTTTGCTACAAATACCAAGGAGACATGTTATGCCCTATAAAACCAATAAAGATTTACCGGAAAATGTAACCCATGTACTTCCTGCCCATGCACAGGATATTTACCGGGAAGTATTCAATCACGCCTGGCAGGAATATGCGAGCCCTGAAGAACGCCGGGGCGATGCTTCCCAGGAAGAAACGGCGCATAAGGTGGCATGGTCAGCGGTGAAGAAAAAATATGAAAAGACCGGTGATACGTGGACAGCAAAAGAATGATTATAGTGTGTAGAGTATATTTGGAAAGCCATTCCATGAGTCCCAAACAAGAGCCTCCTGAACATATTGCACAACAATTTGCGCTGGATTTGGCCGAACTGTTGAATAAAGGCCGTCTCACTCATGCTTACGACAAACTTGTCCTTATGGCTGAGCCGAAATTTCTCGGGATACTACGCGTCGCCCTGGATAAAAACACTGCATCTCTAGTAGTCCAAACCGTGAACAAAGAATTGCTTGATGTAAAAGAAGAAGATTTAGCTGAATATCTCAAATAATTCATTTCTCAACACACTCAAAAACTGCCCGAAAATAAATTCACGGCAGAATTACTTTCGTGAGTAGATTCCCATTAAGGCACCACGCTTAGCTTCTTGAAAGACCTCATGAGGCGTCTGGTAGCTGAGGCACTTTCGGGGTCGATGATTGAGTTTTTTCACGGCGGATGCAAGCGTTTACTGGGTAACATTTCTGAAGTCTGAGCCTTTTTGGAAATGTCTTCGCAGAAACCATTTGTGTTTTCGTTGGTTCCGCGTTGCCAGGCTGAATACGGGTCAGTGAAATAGATAGCCAAGCCTGTGCCCTTTACCTCTCAATAACGCCAAGGCGATGCAGTAAACAGCGGAGGTATGCATGGACATTCCACTGAACACCCTGAATTCGTCGCCGTCACCCGCTAATCACACGGGCGGGAAAGAGGAACATATTTCCGGTCAATTGCTGGAAATGGGGCGCGCCGATGCCGCTGCCGTGCTGCAGCAGCTTGCATCGCGTCTGGATGGCCTGACCCAGGCAGAAGCCGATGCCCGCTTGAAGCAATATGGGCTGAACGCGATTGCCCGTGAGCGGCGTCTATCTGCCCTGCTGCGCCTGTTGAGCAACGTCAAGAATCCATTGGTCCTGCTGCTCGTGGCGCTGGGCGTGCTTTCTTTTCTGACCGGTGACCTGCGCGCGACTATGGTCATTTTTGTGATGGTGATTCTGGGTACTGTATTGCGTTTCGTGCAGGAGATGCGCGCCGATAACGCGGCCGAGAAACTTGAGGCGATGGTCAGCAACACCGCAACGGTGGTGCGCGGCGGCAAGGAACAGGAAGTCGCGCTGAAGATGCTGGTGCCGGGCGACATCATCCGCCTTGCAGCCGGTGACATGGTGCCGGCCGACGTGCGCGTGCTGTCCGCCAAGGACTTGTTCCTCAATCAGGCAGCCCTAACCGGCGAATCCCTGCCGCTGGAAAAAAAATCCGCCCCGGCGTCCGCTGATGTGCAGAGTCCGCTGGATCTGGCCAACATCTGCTTCCTCGGTTCCAACGTGGAAAGCGGATCGGCAACGGCGCTGGTCATCTGCACCGGCGGGCAGACCTACCTCGGATCGCTGGCCGCCAGTATCGTCGGGCAGCGTCAGTTGACCAGCTTCGACAAGGGCATCAACAAGTTCACCTGGCTGATGATCCTGTTCATCGCCGTGATGGTGCCGACGGTTTTTCTGCTCAACGGGCTGAGCAAACACAACTGGATGGAAGCATTTCTGTTTGCGATGGCCGTGGCAGTCGGACTGACGCCTGAGATGCTGCCGATGATAGTCACGGTCAACCTGTCCAAGGGCGCGCTGGCGATGGCGCGCAAGAAAGTGATTGTAAAGCGCCTGAATGCCATTCAGAACTTCGGTGCGATGGATGTGCTGTGTACCGACAAGACCGGCACGATTACCCTGGGCAAGATCGTGCTGGAAAAGCACTTGGACGTGAACGGCGAAGACAGCGAGAAGGTGCTACATTTTGGTTACCTGAACAGCTTTCATCATACCGGCTTGAAGAACCTGCTGGACGAGGCCATCCTCAAGCATGAGGAGCTGGAACAACACCTGCAAGTGCAAGAGAAGTACCGCAAGATAGACGAGATTCCGTTCGACTTCGTGCGGCGCCGGATGTCGGTGGTGGTGGAAGATGAAAGCGGACTGAACACGCTGATTTGCAAAGGCGCGGTCGACGAAGTGCTGAACCTATGCACGCGGGTGGAACTGAAAGGCGAGGTGATCGCTGTGCAGCCCGAACATGACATCAGACGCCGGCAGCTTGCGGACGAATTGAA
>JANYAU010000148.1 GCA_025361165.1 Betaproteobacteria bacterium
CGCGCACGAGCACGATCCACCCGTCGTGCCTGGAACTCGCCATAGCCATCCACACCGGCACGCGCCGATCCAGCACGACCATCCGCATTTTCCGGATGCCCATCACCGGCATTCCCATTGAACACCATGCGGGCAAGGCGCCGCTCGCGTAGGGTGACAGTGATTTTGAATTAGACGCCCCTGTTTAAATTCCGGTAAAGTGTCGCCTTTCCTAAGCAGAAAACGGAAACCCGATTATGAGTACAGATGAGTTAAGCAAAGAGCAACGCATCCTGCGCCTGATGCGCAAAACGCTGGCCAGTGTGGTGAAAGACGCGACGCCCTACGGCGGACGCGCTAATCCGCTGTCGGATGACACAGTTCAGGATATCAAGGATTGTTTTGCGCTGATTTCGGCACGCGAGAAAGAGTTGTCGGAACAGCTCGGCTTCAATCCCGCGCAGCCGTATTACGTGGATGACGAACCGCCGAAGTCGAAAGTGGTGAGCATCGTCAAACCCAAGCGCGACACGAACGACTAAAGCCCCGCACCCTCGCCGATTTCCACCAAGCGCGTATCGGCTTCACCCGCGCGCTGCGCCGCGATCATCTTGCGCCCGGTTTCCAGCCAATGCGCCTGGCCGCGTATCACCGCTTGCTTGAGCGGCGCGAGATCGTTGTCTTGCACCCACAGCTGATACGCGCTCACCAGCAGCGGAAACAATTTCTTGCGCATGCCTTCGAAGTTGGCGAAATAAAAATGCAGTGAGGGCTGCGCATCGCGCGCCAAGAGCGTGGGCAGCGTCACCAAGCAATCGGCGAGATTATCGCGCACGGCACGCGCATAAAGCTCGGGGCGATGACGGCTACAGGTCATCAACATATCGCTCCAGGCCGTGTCGTCGAGTACCTGTCCGGCTTGGCCTTCACCGAGTTCGTGCAAGATCATGGCTTCGGATTCGACCTCGGTCATACGCTCGAGCGAAGCATCTGCCTGGTTCACAAAATCGTAATACCTTAAGGCGCGGCCAAGCGCGTTATCCTGCTGCTTCCAGCCCCACTCCTCGACCTTGCCCCACAAAAAACTTTTCACCGCTTCACGCCGGATGTAGATCGTTTTTCCTTGCAGGGCGGCGGGCGGCGCGATTAAGTCCCGCGCATATTCGCAATCCGCGACCAGCACCTCGAAACCATCGCGCTGCTCGGCGCGATGCAGCCGCCCCAGAAAAAAATGCGGCCGCCGGAAGCGGCCAAACCCGGCGCTGTAGACAAAACCTTCCGGCACCAAATCGCGATTGATCGCATCGGCATCGAACGCATCATACGTGCCCGAGGCCGCCGGCACTGGCCGGTAAGGCTGCTCCTCCAACTCAACCCACAATCGTTCGCGTTCGTTCAGCCAATTGCCCAGATCGTCCTTGGGCAGATTATCGGCATACGGAATATCGTATTCCCAGCGGTAGTACTGACGCATCTCCAGCAGGAAGATGCACATGGTCATATCTTGGGCGTGGCGTGCATCGGTAATGTGGCAATTGGTTTGCACCGCATCCACTATTTGGTGAAAATTTTGCATTGATGAGCCACCGGGAAGGAGGAAGACTACGACTATCCTAGCACTTCACCCGGCGCTTTTGAAGAAGTGGGGTTAAAGGCTACGCACGGGCTTAGCCCTCAGGTCGTGCGCGTCGGAATCGGTGATTTTCACCGTGAGAAATTCGCCGGCTTTCAGGCCGCGCTTGCCCTGCACGTACACCAGGCCATCGATCTCCGGCGCATCGGCAGAGGAGCGCGCCAGCGCGCCGCCGGGCGTCAATGTTTCCACCAGCACGGTTTGGGTCTGCCCGATTTTGCGCGCCAAGCGCTGCGTGCTGATGTCTGCTTGCAAAGCCATGAGACGCGCTTTGCGTTCTTCTTTCACAGGCTCCGGCACCGTATCCGCGAGCGCGTTGGCCGTCGCGCCCTCCACCGCCGAATAGGTAAAACACCCTACCCGGTCTAGCTGCGCTTCACTCAGAAAATCCAGCAAGCGCTGGAAGTCGTCCTCGGTCTCGCCGGGGAAACCCGCGATGAAGGTGCTGCGTATCGTCAGCTCGGGGCAGATTTCACGCCAGGCGAGGATGCGCTTCAAATTATTTTCTGCCGCCGCGGGACGCTTCATGGCTTTCAAGATTTTCGGACTCGCGTGCTGAAACGGCACATCGAGATAGGGCAATATTTTGCCATCGGCCATCAGTGGAATCACTTCATCCACATGCGGATACGGGTAGACATAGTGCAGCCGCACCCACACGCCAAATTCCGCCAGCGCCGTCACTAATTCGGTCATACGCGCCTTGAGTGGCCGGCCATTCCAAAAACCGGTGCGGTATTTCACGTCCACGCCGTAGGCGCTGGTGTCTTGCGAAATCACCAGCAGTTCTTTCACCCCGGCTTTGACCAGGCTCTCGGCTTCGTGCATCACCTCATGCACCGGGCGGCTCACCAAATCGCCGCGCATGGAAGGAATGATGCAAAAAGTGCAACGATGGTTACAGCCTTCGGAAATTTTCAAATAAGCGTAGTGCTTGGGCGTGAGACGTATGCCCTGCGCCGGCACCAGATCGATATACGGGTCGTGCGGCTTGGGCAGATGCGTGTGGACTGCGGCCATCACTTCTTCGGTCGCGTGCGGGCCGGTCACGGCCAGCACGTGTGGGTGGGTCTCGCGAATGATGTCGCCTTTGGCGCCGAGACAACCGGTGACGATGACTTTGCCATTCTCGCGCAAGGCCTCGCCGATGGCATCGAGACTTTCTTCCACCGCGGAATCGATAAAGCCGCAGGTGTTGACCACCACCAAATCCGCGTCTTGGTAACTGCCGACGATGCCGTAGCCCTCGGCGCGCAGCCGGGTCAGAATGTGTTCGGAATCCACTGTGGCTTTGGGGCAACCGAGCGAAACGAAGCCGACTTGGGGGATATTCACTTTTGACATAAATTCACAAACCTTCATTTACCAAGGGTGAGTATCGGTGATTGGGTGAACGGTGATTAGGTGATTTGATTTACCGTTCACCTAATCACTCAATCACCCGCCTCACCCTAAGCCCCCCAGCAACCAGCCCGTGTACCATACCGTGCCGACGCCGAGCGCGATCAACACCACTTGTTGCAAGGTGGCGCGCAATTCGGCACGCTTGTGCAAACCGGGGATTAAGTCCGCCACCGCGACATAAATCATGCTTGCGGCTGCGATGCCGAGCGTATAGGGCATCACGCCACGCATTGCATCCAAAGCGAAATATGCCAGCACGCCGCCGGTCAAGGTCGCTAAGCTGGCCAACAGATTGATCAAAACGGCTTGACGTTTGGTGTAGCCGGAGTGCAGCAAAATCAGAAAATCGCCGACTTCTTGGGGAATTTCATGCGCAATAATCGCGAGCGCCGTGACCACGCCCAACTCGAAACGCGTCATGAATGCCGCAGCGATAATCACCCCATCGACGAAGTTGTGGAAAGTGTTACCGACGGTAATCATCAGCCCGCTGCGGCCGTGATCATGGCCATGATCATCCGGGGCATGGGCTTCGCAGTGATCGGTGTGGCAATGGCGCCATAACACCAACTTCTCCAACACGAAGAACACCAGAATACCGATCAACAGTGTGGTGGAGATGGTGCCGGCGCTGCCGCCGATCTCGAACGCATGCGGCAAAATTTCCAGGAATGCCGCACCGAGCAAGGCGCCGATAGCGTAGCTCACCAAAATCGGTACCCACGTAGCGCGTGCGGAATAGGCGAATACGGCAGCGGTAGCAACACTCAGCAGGCCGCCAATGAGGGTCGCAATAACAATGGCTAGAAGGGTAGGCATGGTGACTCAGAAAAAATGGAGATTATACGGTAAGCGCCGCATTGCGGCCGTACTCTCCGCATAATGGCGGGGATTCAATAAAACCCCGTCGCAAACTACTTACCGTACCCCAACCGCCTTTAACGGCGCGTTGCGCAAGAAAGCTTCCATTGCCGCGCGCGGGAGCGGCCGGCTCAGGTAATAGCCCTGTATCTCGTCGCAGCCGATGCCGCGCAACAGCGCGAGCTGCTCGGCGGTTTCAACGCCTTCGGCGATCACCTTAAACTTGAGACTATGTCCGAGCATCACAATGGCAGTCGCTATCGCCGCATCCTCGGCATCATCGGTGATGCCTTGCACAAACGATTGGTCGATTTTGAGGGTATTGATAGGGAAGCGCTTCAAATAACTCAGGCTGGAATATCCCGTGCCAAAATCGTCGATAGAAATTTGCACCCCCATGGCATGCAGCTTATTCAGTGTGATCACATGCTCTTCCACATGCTGCATCACCATACTCTCGGTCAATTCCAACTCCAGCGCATCGGCATGCGCGCTGAGACCGCATTCGTCCAATATGGTCTTGATCGTATC
>JANYAU010000001.1 GCA_025361165.1 Betaproteobacteria bacterium
GAACCGACCTTTCGGCCTACTCTCAAACCAAGCTGAATGCAGTGGCGAGGAAATTAAATGATCGCCCAAGGAAAACACTAAACTACGAAACACCCGCTGAAAGATTTAGCCAATCTGTTGCATCCACCAGTTGAATCCGCAGGTGCCTACCCTCACGGGCAGCCGTGTGCCAGTTTCAGGACGGTCGTTCAATCAATTTAGCTGCCTGTTAAACGCTGAGAAGCCAACATTGAAGTTAAGTTAACGCTGCGTTGCAAAGAGATGTAACGCAAATCGTCCGGTTCTTGTTTCCTGATATTCTTTTATTGTGCCTTGCATCGGAAGAGGCATTTCTGCAATAGAAGGCAATGGAATGCCATATTGCCGTGGCAAAATGAAAGGGGCGATCATGCAGGCCAAGGTTAGATCGGCAGCAGAGAAATGATCACCCACTAAGTATTTCCGGCCATCTGCGAGCAATGAATCAGTATGGTTAATGATTTCCTGGCAACGCTTTAACCCCACCTGAACCGTTTTTTCGTTAACCCGAAGTTTCCGATTAACAATGGATTTCAGTAGTGGGAAGCACACCGGGCCAAGCATTCTTTCAAAGGCGGGAACTCCCTGAGAAGCAACGCCCAGCAACTTTCCCGGTTGTTTTAAGCTGTGGTAATAAAGCCATCGGCGGCTTTCTACCCCCAACTGTTCATCAAATAATTCCTCTAAAGCTTCAACTTCTTCTCGCTGTGCGCTATCCGAAGGGTACAACTGATTTTCAGCGCTGGCATATTGATCAAGATGATGAAGAATGTTCGTTGAATCAGAAACGATCTGTTCGCCATCAATGAGGACTGGTACATCAGGACCGCCACTCACCCAGTATGTTCGAGGATAATGAAACACCTGCAAATGCCGTTCCTCATAATACGAAACTCCATGTCTTGCCAAGGCCCATCTGGCTTTTTCGCAGTAGTGGCTCATCGGTATGGTAATCAGCCTAATTCGTTTCATTATGGGGATTCCATAAAAATTATTTGCGTCCCGGGAAGTGTTCCAATGCTTTGAATCCCTGCTCAAGGGAGGCTTTTTGCAACAAGAGCACGTTGAACAGCAAATGATGCGGGGCTGTGTCGACCTTTTCCCAGTTGCTGGAGAGGAACCCTATGTTCCCAAACTGGCCAGGGATGTTTTCAGGAGGGTCTGCTTGTGTGCGGTCGTCCAGCAAAAAGCTATTAGCGATGATTGGGAAATCTTTTTCTACGACCAACTGGATCAGAATCAAGCCATAGCTATTCTGGATAGCGAACTGTTGGCCGCCAGTCTGGTTGAACAGTTCTTTTTCTTTTGTCATTTTCCCGTTGATAACCAGTTCCTTGCTGAGGCTGGTCTGATAAATCCATGTAACTGGCAAGGAGGGATCGTCATTCCAATCTATCGTGGTGTAGGTTTTGATATCAGAGAAGAACCAGCCAGGGGGAAAGGAAAATCAACGGTCGTGTCCATCTGGAATCCATTGGCGAAGGCAATGTGGTCAATGGACGCGGATGGGCTCTGCAGAAAGCCCAGAATGCGCACAGTGTTTAACGTACGCCGAATGATGCGTACGGGTCCTTCTTTCACGGCGACTAGCCGAGACCGATAGTCCGCCTGGGTGCGTACAAAAGGCTGCCCCAGCAATTTTCCGACATGCCGAATTTTCATGGTGTCGGCCACATTGCGAGTCCATTTCTCGGGCAAGCTAGTGTGCCACTGCAGGTTGTCGATCAGAAAAGGATGGGCTCCTGAAAAGCCAATTCTGTAGATGGCCGTTTCAATGCTGTCCTTGTCGGCATCGTATGAAACATAACGCTGCGCAATATGCGCAGGTTTCTGATCAGGCGGCGATGCAACCAGATAAACCCACTTACGGTTACCTGTTTGTGGGTCAACAATGCCAATTTCAACGGCTGGTTGTTGAGCAAAATACTTTGCTAAGCGTTCAATTCGATCCCCAGCATCTGCCGCCATGAACACACATTCATCACGCTTATCGAGGAGAAGGTTTTGTGTGTTGTCTTTGTTGGAGAGGTCATAGCGGCCTTTTGGATCACGTTTGTCGATTTGAAAAGGGATTATTGCGAGAGCGTTATTGCGGAAACTTAAGGCACTAATCTTTGAAACTGGAACGTTAATGAGAGCAGGAATTGCGTTTCCCAAAATGGTTACGGGCAAATACGATGATGCCTGAACGGTTGTCTGCGTAATATTCGAACTAACAATAATTTCCCCAGTTTCTCCTCTACCCAATCCTGACAGGGTAAGCATAAAGAAAACGCATGCTGCTAGGCGTGATGCATTCAATTTAATCATGGCGATCTTGCGCTTTTCAGCTGGAATTGAATGTTTGCAGTGACAACACTTGGCGAAGCTTAGGGGCAAATGTATACAGTGTCAACTTTGCTATAGAATGGGAAAATAGATGCCAGAAAATATTTGGGCCAGGACATGATCAACATCAAGGCAAAGGAACGTTACCATCATGGCGATTTACCCAATGCTTTGATTGATGCTGCATTGCTGATTCTTGCACGGGATGGGATTGAGGACTTTAGTCTGCGCGAAGTGGCGAAAATGGCGGGGGTTAGCCATGCCGCGCCTTATCGCCATTTCAAAGACAAGATGGCATTGCTGGAGGCAATTGCTATCCGTGGGTACAGTCATCTAGAGGCGGTTTGTAAGATTTCTTATGAAAGATATCCGCATGACCCAAATCGCCAATTATTTGAAGCTGGAATGGGATACCTGACCCTAGTCCTCGAAAAGCCAGAGGTCGCGCACCTTATGTTCAGTGGGATTTTAACAAAAAATCATGTAAGCCTGCCTTTAAAACAAGCGGGGAGTAAGGCTGTAAAAAGTTTGGGGTGGATTATCGAAAACGGAAAACAACAGGGCATCTATAGCGATCAAAAAACTGAAAAACTCACGGTGACTGCTCTTGCCTGTGTGCACGGTATCGCCATGATGCTGCTTGGAGGATTGGTGAAAAAGCCCGAATCGAAACAGCAGTTGAAGACGCTGGCGAAGCAGATCAGTGAAACAATGCTACAAGGGTTGTTAAAACGCTAAAGGATGCTCGCGGCTCTAGAATAACTCTTACTGGTTACTCCTCTTATTTAGGTTCGCGGATTCAAATTTGAAGTGCAACGCCTGGCTTGAAGAATACCTGGTTGGGGGTCAGGTATCCAAGTCGTTTTCTGGGGCGGTTGTTCAACCTTTCCATTGCGGTATCGATCTCCTGTTGTGTAATCGTGGTGAAGTCCCTGTTCTTCGGGAAGTACTGCCGTATTAATCCATTGGTGTTTTTGGTGTTTTCGTTGGTGCCCCGCTCCCAGGATGCGTAAGGGTACGCAAAGTAGAAGCCAGCCTTCAATGTTGCTGCAATTTCTTTATGCCCGGCGCGCAGCGACCCTTCCGCAGTCCCGCAAGCGGGAGAGAGGGACTTAGGCTCGCTTTGCGAGGGTTAGTTTTAGCCGCGCGAAGTGCATTTACTTCACGCCCAGCAATTCCACATCGAATACCAAAGTCGCATTTGCTGGGATCACACCCCCGGCACCGCGGCTGCCATAGCCCATTTCCGGCGGAATAATCAGCGTGCGTTGGCCGCCGATTTTCATGCCGGCCACGCCTTCGTCCCAGCCCCGAATCACTTGGCCTGCGCCGAGTTGAAACGCGAAGGGCTCGTTGCGATCGCGCGAGCTGTCGAACTTTTTGCCTTTGTGATCGGTCGCGGCAGCGTCGTAGAGCCAGCCGGTGTAATGCACGGTGACGTGCTGCCCCGCGCTGGCAGTCGCGCCATCACCGGCTTTGTGATCGGTTTTGATTAAATCCACACCGGGCTGCGAATGCGTATGGCCGGGTGCTGCATCGTCGTGCGCGGCAGCAAGCGGGGGCAGGGCGGCTAGGCCCAAAGCGGTGAGACTGGTAAGGGTGCGAATCAGGGTTTTGCGCATGAGCGGCTCCGAGGAAAAAATGCATATCCTACGCCCAAAATAATAACGGGCCAATGGCCCGTTATGGATTACCCAAATCCGCGCGCTTTATTTCATCGCCGCCAGCAGTTTGTCGAACGCTTCTTGGAACAATCGCACGCCATCGACTTGCAGATCATCGCCGACATCGCGCATATTGATGCCGATCTGTTCCAGCGCCAGGTAGTCGTGCTGGGTTTGTTCGATGCCGGTGTCCAGGGTGGCGGCGGCTTTGCCGTGATCACGGAAGAAGCCGATGGTGGCATCCGGCAGGGTATTGACCGTTTCCGGGCCGATCAAGGTTTCTACATAGAGTACGTCGCTGTAGGCGGGGTTCTTGGTGCCAGTGCTGGCCCACAAGGGACTTTGCGGGCGTGCGCCTTTGGCTTTTAATTCCGCGAACAGCGGGCCGTGGAATAATTCCTGGTAGCGTTGATACGCCAGCTTGCACATCGAGACCGCGCTTGTGCCGCGCAGCTTCAGTGCTTGCGGGGTGCCGATCGCATCCAGTTTTTTATCCACCAGGGTGTCGATGCGTGATAGGAAGATGCTGGCTACGGATTTTACTTGGCGCGGATTACCACCGCCCTTAATCCAGCGCTTCAGGCCGCGGATATAGGCTTCGGCGGCTTGCATATAATGGTGCAGGGAGAAGATTAGGGTGACGTTGACGCTGATGCCGTTCGCGGTCAGCGCTTCGAAGGCGAGGATGCCTTGCGGCGTCGCCGGTACTTTGATCAACACATTGGGCCGGTTGACTACCGCGTACAGGCGCTTGCCCGCCATGACCGTATTCTCTTCGTCGTACGCCAGCGTGGGCGACACTTCCAGGCTTACATAGCCGTCGTCGCCTTGCGTGTGGTCCCACACCGGGCGCAGCAAGTCGCAGGCGGCTTGCACGTCGGGTACGGCGAGCGCTTCGAAGCGCGCTTCGAGCGAAAGGTCGGTTTGCCGTAGTTTGGCGAGATCGTCTTTGTAATAAGGACTGTCGGCGATGGCCTTTTGAAAAATCGCGGGGTTGGAGGTGATGCCGGAAATACCGTCCTCTTCCACATAGCGCTTGAGGCTGCCTTCATACAATAAGGTGCGTGAAAGATTGTCGAGCCAGAGGCTCTGGCCGAAGCGTTTTACTTCGATTAAGGGATTGCTGGCTGCCTTTTGAATCAACGCGTCGCCTTGCATGGCTAGCTCTGCTTGAGTGGGCATAGGACTCCTATTACGGTTAAGCTCCATGCTATCTTTATAGAGCCATTTGGGAAATACACAACCATGACCGTTGTATGGGACATAGCGCAAGTCCAGGCTTCGCCTTTGTTCGCAGCCTTGCGCCCGGTGCTTGAGCAAGCAGAATGGCCGCAGCAGCAATGGCCGGCACTGCCGGAGTATCAAGCCTTGCTGGATTGTTTGCCGCAGCCGGTGCGCACAGCGAGCGGGGCGCGCCTGCGGGTGGCACCTCCAGCGTTGGAAAAATCGCAGGATTGGCGCCAAGGCTACGAGCCGCGTATTTATTTGAGCGGCGAGTTGCCCACGCGCGCTTCGAGCTGGCACGATTGCTTTAATCTGCTCGCCTGGGCGACGTTCCCCTTGGCCAAAGCGGCCTTGAACGCGCGCCACTACACGCTACTCGAAGCGCGCGCCACCAGCCTAGCGCATGCCACGCCGCGCACCGCACGCCAAGATGCATTGACGCAATTCGATGAGAGCGGCGTGATTGTGCTTTCCGCTGATCCATCGCTCACTGCGCTGTTGAAAGATTTTCAATGGAAGACATTGTTTTGGGAACGACGCACCGATGTGCTCACCCATATGCGCTGTTTTTTGTTCGGGCATGGCTTAATGGAGAAGGCGCTCAGGCCCTACCAGGGCATGACCGGAAAGGGCGTGTTGCTATCCGTGTCGCCGCAAACCCTGGCACTCCCACTGGCAGCGCAATTAACGCACGCGGATCATCTGTTGGCTGATTTGATCGCCGATGGGCAGCAACTCCTGCAACCGCGCGATCTGGCGCCGGTGCCGGTGTTGGGATTCCCGGGCTTCACGCGAGAAAATGAATGCGCGGCTTATTACGACGATCAGCGTTATTTTCGGCCTGGGCGCAGTGCGGCGTATTAAGCATGAGCGTTCGGGAAATCTTACACTTGGCTTGCCATTTTTCGGCAGGCAATAAAAATATGATGCAATATCAATCGGGTAATGTTTGGGCATAGGTATTGCTTAGTAAAGAGAAAATACAAAAAAAGTTTAAAGGGGGATTTTTGCGCCAACCTGCGGGTTGGCGTTTTTATTTTAGCCTAGCCAATGTATGCCGAGCTGCCACTTATGAAATAATCGTGCAATTCATTTTTGAGGAAAAATCCCATGTCGGTTAAATCGCTCGGCCATGTAGTGTTAAAGGTGCGTGATCTTGCGGTATCAGTACCGTTTTATCGCGATGTGTTAGGTCTGCATGAGGTGGCACGGTATGGCCACACGATGGTGTTTTTTTCCTTGGGGACGAATCATCACGATTTGGCCTTGATGGCATTGGGCGCGGATGCGCCCGCGCCGAGTCCAGATAGCGTCGGCTTATATCACGTGGCGTTCAAGGTGGGCGATAGTTTGGATGCGTTGCGCGCCATGCGTGATCATCTGATGCAGCAGGGCGTGCCGGTGCTCGGTATGTCGGATCACACGGTGAGCCAGTCGCTTTATATTAGCGATCCGGACGGCATCGAGATTGAATTGTATGTGGATGCCGACCCGAGTGTGTGGCGCGACAATCCGCAGGCCGTGGCAGCCATCCGGCCGCTCGATCTGGATCGATGATGAAACCCTTTTCCGAAGCCTGTGCAGAGAACCAAGATCCCATTCTCGCTATCTTGCGCGAGACGTTTTCAGCGATTGGCAGCGTATTGGAAATCGGCAGTGGCACCGGCCAGCATGCGGTGTATTTCGCGCGCCATCTGCCGCTTTTGAGCTGGCAGACAAGCGATCTTGCCGCGAATCATCCGGGTATTCATGCTTGGCTCGATGAAGCGGCGCTACCCAATATCCGTCCGCCGATCACGCTCGATGTGAATGCAAATCCGTGGCCGGTCGAGCCAGTGGAAGGCGTGTTTAGCGCCAATACTTTGCACATTATTTCCTGGCCTGAAGTGGCGCAATTATTTCGTGGTGTGGGTCAAGTATTGCTGCCAGGCGGCGTGATGTGTGTGTATGGGCCATTCAATTATGGCGGTGAATTTACTTCGTCTAGTAACGCGCGTTTCGATGACTGGCTCAAGGCACGCGACCCCGCGAGCGGCGTGCGCGATTTTGAGGCAGTATGCGCGCTTGCCATGCAGCATGGACTGAACTTAACTGCGGATCATGCGATGCCAGTCAATAATCGCACCTTGGTATTTCGTAAGAATTGAAGATTAAAAACTGGAAAGCTGACGCCGCACGTCAGCATAAAAACGTTTTGCGGCAGTATTCAACCGCGCAGTAGCGCGCAGTGGACACCGTGAGTCCGTCCAGTGGCGCTAAAAAATAACAGGCGGATTCAATGTTCTCCTGTGCGCGTGCGATGATGGCTTTTGCGTAATGCGTGTATAGCGCGCATTGGCACAAGCATTGCAACAGTGTTGAGTGTGCGACGCGAGTTTTTCGTGTCGTGCATCGGGAATCTCTCTCTCCTTGATCCGGAGTTTGCCGGGTGGCGTCGCTACCCGGCTTCTTTTTTACCGCTCGTTTTTTTCTTCGCGTCTTCGTACAAGGGCATATTGATTGTCCATAATCAGAATTTACCACTTCACCACATGCACGTTCGGGAGGGTGCGCCCTAGAAACCGTTCGCCAATGGTTTGGAAGCGTACCGGCACATCGGTCACGAAGTAATCGTAACGGGGCTTCTCCCGGTTTGGATTACTGATGCCTTTTTCTTTCAGCAGTGCGGCGGTGCGCTCGCCCATCGCTTGCGCTGAGTCGATGAGCCGCACGCCCGGCCCCGCTACATCTTGCAGCAAGGGTATCAATAGCGGGTAATGGGTGCAGCCCAGCACCAAGGTATCCACATTTTGCGCTAGCACCGGCTTTAAATAATCTTGCGCGGTGAGGCGCGTGACCGGATGTTCGAGCCAGCCTTCTTCCACCAGCGGCACGAACAGCGCGCAGGCTTGCGAATACAGACGCACTTCCGGGTCGCGGCAATGGATCGCTTGCGCATAGGCATTGCTGTTGATGGTGGTGGGTGTGCCGATGATGCCCACTTGTTTATTGCGCGTGGCGGCGACCGCACCTGCCGCGCCAGCATCGATCACATCCAGCACCGGCACCGGTGAGAGCGCGTGCACTTGCTGCGCGGCGACTGAAGCCATGGTATTGCAGGCGATGATGAGTAGCTTGACCTGCTTTTCCAGCAGAAATTCCGCGATCTGCGTCGTATAGTGGGAAATGGTTTCGACCGATTTCACGCCGTAAGGCACGCGCGCAGTGTCGCCAAAATAAACGATGTTCTCGAACGGCAGGCGCTCCATCAGCGCGCGCACCACGGTGAGGCCGCCGACGCCGGAATCGAAAACGCCAATGGGAGAGTGAGGGTCGATTTGCATAAGTAAAGTAGGTCCGGATTATATCAGGCGATTTTACCGTGCTGAGCGAGCGCCCAGGCCACATGTTCGCGCACGAGCGGAGAAGGATCATCGCGCCTGGCTTGCAGCGCGCCGACGATCTCCGGTGTCGTCGGCGCATTCCCTAGCGCCACCGCGATATTGCGCAGCCATTGCGTGTGCCCGATGCGGCGGATGGCGCTGCCTGCTAAGCAGGTGTCGAACGCCGTTTCGCTCCAGCTAAAAAGATCGATCAGCGCTACATCGTCCAAATCGTGGCGCGGATGAAAATCCGCTTCGCGCGTGGGCTGCGCGAATTTATTCCACGGGCATACCAGTTGGCAGTCGTCGCAGCCGTAGATGCGGTTGCCGAGCAGCGGGCGCAGCTCCTCGGGAATGGCGCCTTTGTGCTCAATGGTGAGGTAGGAGATGCAGCGCCGGGCATCGAGTTCATAGGGCGCGACGATGGCGCCGGTGGGGCAGATGTCGATACAGGCTTGGCAGGTGCCGCAATGGTTGTCAGCCGGCGTATCCACCGGCAAATCCAAATCAGTGTAGATCTCGCCCAGAAAAAACCACGAGCCATGCTCGCGCTGCAACAGCAAGGTATGTTTGCCGCGCCAGCCTAAGCCCGCGAGTTGCGCCAGCTCGACCTCCATCACCGGCGCGCTATCGGTGAACACGCGATGATGGAATGTGCCGATGGCTTGGGTGATGCGATCCGCGAGTTTTTGCAGGCGGTTGCGCATCAGCTTGTGATAATCGCGTCCCACGGCGTAACGCGAAATAAATGCGCGCGCCGGGTCGTGCAACACGTCCCAGCTATCGCGCGCTTGCGGCGCTTGATAGTCGAGCCGGACGCTGATCACGCGCAAGGTGCCTGGCACCAGTTCCGCCGGACGCGTGCGTTTGGTGCCGTGTTTTGCCATATAATCCATCGCGCCATGTCTGCCCGCCGCCAACCATTCCAACAACCGCGTTTCCGCCTGCGGAAGCTCCACGCCGGCGATGCCCACGGCTTGAAAGCCGAGTGCTTGGCCCCAGCTTTTGATTTGCGCGGCGAGTTGTCCCGGCGCGAATGTGAGATCGGTCTGCATGCCGCGCATGATAGCGGGGCGCCATGCAAATGACACGCTTCTTACCGGACGAAGCCGCAACGCTCGCGTTTGGTGCCGCATTGGCGCATGCGCTCACGCCCGGGCTCACGATTTATCTCGTTGGTGATTTGGGCGCGGGCAAAACCACGCTGGCGCGCGGCGTGTTGCGCGGCCTGGGTTATATGGGAAAAGTGAAAAGTCCGACCTATACTCTAGTTGAAGTTTATACGGTTTCTAGGTTATCCTTGTATCACTTTGATTTCTATCGATTCGCCGATCCGCGCGAATGGGTGGATGCGGGCTTCCGAGAATACTTCAATCCGGACACCGTGTGCTTAGTGGAATGGCCGGAAAAAGCCGGCGAATTTCTACCCACGCCGGATGTGCGAATTGTTTTATCGGTGGCCGAGGGTGGACGCAGTCTCCAAGCCAATGCAGAAACGGAGGCAGGCAAGAAATGTTTGGCGCGTGTAGAACAAGCAACGAGCACTTAAGGCCAGTCTTCCGCATCGTCTGCGCTGGCCTGTTTTTTTTCGCGCTCACCTCACCCAGCTTCGCACAAACTGCCATCAAAATCACCGCCGCGCGCGTCTGGCCCGCCGCTGAATACACCCGCATCACACTCGAATCCAAGCAGCCGATCAGCTTCAATCATTTCTTGGTGAATAACCCGGAACGTTTAGTGGTCGACCTGGAAAATACTGAGATCACCGATACGCTTTCGCGGTTATCGGCCAGGATCGGCGCGGACGATCCCTACATCAAGTCAGTGCGCGTTGGCCGCTTCAAGCCGGGCGTCGTGCGCTTGGTATTCGATCTGAAAGCGGAAGCCAAGCCCTCGGTGTTTACGACCAAGCCGTATGGCGAATATGGCTACCGCTTGGTGCTCGATATTTATCCTGCGCATCCGGTTGATCCATTGCTGGCGTTGATGGAAACGGATAGTGCGAAGGACGCCGCCGCGGGAATGAATGTGCCACAACAGCCTGCCAAAGCCGAGAAGGCGCCGGAAGAAAAACTCGCCAAGCGCGCCGAACCGGAAAAAGCCGTGAATCCGCACAAAGGGAAAGCTGCGCTGGATATGATGCGGCTAGTCACGATTGCCATCGATGCCGGTCACGGCGGTGAAGATCCGGGCGCCAAAGGCCGTGGCGGCACGTTCGAGAAAGACGTCACGCTCTCCATTGCCAAACGTGTCAAAGCCAAACTCGACGAAGAATCCAATATGCGCGGCATGCTCACGCGCGATGGCGATTATTTCATTCCGCTGGGCGATCGCGTGGTCAAGGCGCGCAAAGTGCAGGCGGATCTCTTTGTCTCGATCCACGCCGATGCCTTCGTTAATTCCGATGCGCGCGGCTCATCGGTATTCGCGCTCTCGGATAAGGGCGCCACCAGCGCCGCCGCGCGCTGGCTGGCGAAGCGCGAAAACGAGGCCGATTTGATTGGCGGCATCAACATTGATGTCAAAGATAAATACCTCAAGCAGACCCTGCTCGATCTATCGCAGACCGCCACCATCAACGACAGTATGAAGCTCGGCCGCGCGGTGTTGAGCGAACTGGGCGGCATTAACGTCCTGCACAAAGGCATGGTGGAGCAAGCGGGTTTCGCCGTGCTGAAAGCGCCGGACATTCCCTCGATCTTGGTCGAGACCGCCTTCATCACCAACCCCGAAGAAGAAGCGCGTCTCAGCGACGACGACTACCAAGATAAAATGGCCTCCGCCATTGTCTCCGGTATCAAGCGCTACTTCGCCAACAACCCGCCGTTGGCGAAATCTAAGCTGGCGAAGAATTGAGTTTATTTACAATCGCGTTTCCTGAGTGAATCCGCTAGCTAAATTTTGCTCCGCGGCACCACACTGATTACGCCATTGTTTTCAAGTAGCGCAGAATGCACCTCCTCAATGGCCGAGCAACCCGCTTGCCGTAACGCGGCGTCTAACTCGTGGTGAGTGAGTTGAGCGCGCTTCATCACATCGTCGAAGAGGATTCCATTGTGAATCAACAATTGTGGCCGTCCCTCTACGAGCGCTTCGATTCGTTTGCTACGATAGGCAACATACCCTATTAGAAAATTCAGTATGACGAGTGTGGTGGCGGAAATTAAGCCGCCGACAAGCGAGTTGTCGCCCCCATTCATACTGTTTTGCACCGCATTGCTGAGCACCAACAGCAATACCAAATCAAATGGCGCAAGTTGTCCTACCTGGCGCTTGCCGGTAATGCGCAGTAGCAGCAATAAGAACGCGTAGACAATCGCGCCTCGAACAATTAACTCCCACCATGGGATCGCTAAATTAAACATGTCATCTGATCCCCCCTTGCATTAAGAAAACGCTTTCATTTCTTGAAACGACCTAGTCCTAGGAAGCCCGCGCCTCCGCGCCTGGCGGCTTGCCAATAAGCCCTTGGTTTTTCAGTTCGCGTTTGAGCCAGGCATAAAAAATCGGCGCGGCCACAATACCCGCGATACCGAATGCTGATTCCATCACCATCATCGCAATCAGAAGTTCCCACGGCTTGGTCTGTGTCTGCTTGCCAATGATCTTCGCATTCAGGAAATACTCTGCCTTATGCATAAGCGCCAAGAAGACCAAAGAAATTACTGCGAGCTGCAAAGAATGCCCGAGACTGAGAATCACAATGACCGTATTTGAAATTAAATTTCCGATCACCGGTAACAGACCGACGAGGAAGGTGATGAGTACAAGCAGTGGCGCGAAGGGTAAATGAATTCCTGCCAGCGGCAACACCACTAACAAATAAATCGCGGTAAAGACCGTGTTGATTGCTGCAATCCGTGCCTGCGCGAACACCACATCGCGAAAGGCCGCGCCATAGAAGCCAATCCGGTCTTGCAGATGTTTTTGTAAGCGCCCGGTTGGTGGAGTGGCACTCTGCAATGCAAGCATGCCGCCGACGATCATGCCGATCAATGTGGTAACGACAACATGCCCCATGTGCTTGCCCAGCGTCTTTATGTCTGCCGCATGGGTTCGGAGAAACTCTGAAATCGTATTACTTAATTCATCCACATCCGTCGGTAAATATTCAGACAGAGTCGCGGGCAGGCTGGCGCGCGACTGGGTCAGAATGTCGGCCATTTTTGCGAGAAGGGCGGGGATGCCGCCCGTCTTGGCCCTCACAAAGGTGACCAGCGTGATGACGAAAACAGCGATCGCGGCGACTACCAGCGTAGCAATCGTGGCTACCACGATCGTCTTCGCCGTGTCGTTTGCAAGATTTGGAATGCGGTTGGCAAAGCTGTGGGTCAAGAAATAGATAATCGACCCAGCCAGCAGCGCACTCAGGAGCCCCAGTTTGAGTAGAAGAATGGCCGCAAGCGCGGCCAGAATCCATGATGCAACTTCAGTCTTCCGATCCTCAATTTGTAGCATGCTTGCCTCCAGAAAAATAGAGCACGGACGATGATAACACCCCACCCTAAGGCGACCGCTACGCCAGCGTCTAGGCCGCGCTTCCTGGCCATCTACACGGCTTACAAAATCAGTCTCAAACAATTGAATCTTAGGTATACAGCTAGGCAAAGTATTGCCGTTATATAGATATAGGTATTGCCCGTAAAACCCACACCATTCAACACGAAATCTGACACTTATGAATAAATTGATCCCCCAAAAGCGCTGGCAGCAGCTCCTCCTCGGCGCAGCAGTACTGCTCATCGGCTTTCTTGGCTTGCATTTCTCAGCCAAACTTTTCCTGGAACCCGCGCGCCCAACCGCGCTGAACGCGATGTTGCAGCAGATGCGCAATCATTCCGGCGCTTGGACAAGAACCGAGGGCGACGTCTCCATTCTCATTTTAGACATGCAGAAAAATAGCGTGGCGGGCATGGCGATCGCGCCTTCCGGCATTTTTGTCAGCGCAAAAGACGGGCGCAAGTATTTCGTTGCCGACTATCACGGAAAGTTTTCTGAGCTAGCGCTCGCGCTTTATCACAAGGGCCAGACGGATGCGTTTCCCTTAGCTGTGCTCGCGAAAGACCCCGCGGATGCATTTTGGCGTCCCGATGCGGGCACGATTCTGACCATCCTTTTCTTGGCCGCTTTTGTTGTATATGGATTTCGCGTACGTGGCGGCGGCTTTAAATTTTCCAAAAAAGATACGCTCGTTACTTTCGACGATGTGATTGGTGTCCACGAAGCCAAAGCGGCTTTGGGGGACATCATGGCTTACCTCAAAGACCCAAAAGGATTCACCGAGCTCGGCGCCCGCCCACCCAAAGGCGTTTTGCTTTCCGGCCCGCCGGGTACCGGCAAGACGCAACTGGCCAAAGCGCTGGCGGGCGAATGCAAGGTCAACTTTATTCCGGCGACAGGCGGCGATTTTAGCGCCATGTTTCTCGGGGTAGGTGCGATGCGCGTGAAATCGCTTTTCCGCAAAGCGCGCAAGAACGCGCCCTGCATCATTTTCATCGACGAGGTGGATGGCATCGGCCGCCGCACCACAACCGAAAACGGCGGCCCCTCCGAAGCGGAAGGCAATCGCATCATCAACCAAATACTGGCGGAAATAGACGGCTTCGACACCTCTAGCGGCGTCATTGTGATCGGCGCCACCAACTTTCCGGACGCAGTCGATCCGGCCTTGCTACGGGAAGGGCGCTTCGACCGCAAAATTTACATCAAGCTGCCTGATGTCACCGACAGAGAAGCCTTATTCCAACTCTATGCGAAAAAGCTTCAAACCCACGGCGATCTCGATTTTAACCAACTGGCACGACTTACCACGGGGCTGACGCCGGCGGCGATTGCCTATGTAGTCAACCATGCGGCCTTGATTTCCGCGCGCGGCCAGGAGAAACACATTCCGATGGCGAATTTTCTCGAAGCCATCGAAGTCTGCCGCATGGGCGAAGTGAATGGCTCCGCCACCGCGCTGACTGAAGCAGAGCGCGAACGGATTGCGGTGCACGAAGCGGGCCACGCCATCGTCGCCCAGGTGCTCGGTGTCGGACGCGTCGAGAAGGTCACCATTCTGCCGCGTGGAGGCGCGCTTGGAGTAACACTGGTCACGCAAAAGGAAGACAAGCAGTTGCACCTGAAATCGGAATTGGAAAACAGAATCCAAATGCTGCTGGGCGGACGGACGGCGGAAATTCTTACCTATGCCGATGCCTCTAGCGGGGCGGCAAGCGATTTGAAAGAAGCCTCAAAAATTGCTTTAACCATGGTGGCGAATTTGGGCTTAGGTGACCAGGGCACACTCTTCAATTTGGAGGCGCTGGCCGCACTCAATGTCCCGCCCGATACGAGCAAAGCCGTGGCCGAGGCCGAAGCGCTGCTGGCAACGCAAAACGCACACTGTTTCGCGCTGCTTCGAGACTACGATGCGGCACTGAAAGAATTGACTGGCAAGTTGCTAGAGCGGGAAACCATAGACGGCATCGAGGTAGTCCAAGCGGTAGCCGATGTCCGCATGCGCCTTGAAGTGGCGGGCGGCGATAGACGCAGTGCGAATTCCGCGATGCGCGTCACTAACCAAACTCAACTGCCGCAAGATATTCCGTGCGTGTCGGGGGCGTGCGCCGATGCACTCCAGGATTCCTTGTCGGCAACCCAACAGCCGGCATAAATGAGGCTTCGCAAACGCGACACTTCAAATCCCCCTAACCCCCTTTGCAAAGGGGGCGCCCTCAAAGCGCAGTTTAGAACGCACTCCTCCCTTTAACAAAGGGAGGCCGGGAGGGATTTGCGTGAACGTTGGCACGCATGAATTCCGAAAAGTGGGGGCGTAGATGATCAGCCTGTTTTTAATTCTTATCCTTTTGGCGTTTTGGTTATTTGTATTCCACTACGCTCCTATTTTCCCCCGACTGTGCCAGCCTGTAACCATTGAGGATATTTAAGCGAGCTACGGGCAATCAAACGAAGGCCTTGGGATTCTGCTGCTTGTTTCGCTCGATCAGCAGCTACCATATGAGAAAATGCACCGGGCATAGCTTCGCCTCCTGCTATATTTTTTCAACTGATCGTAATTCGAGACTGGCACTTTAATTTAGGCCCGGAAATTCTTCGTTTCACACAATGATTGAATATAAAAGGTTCTAACGACATAATGCCGACCTACTATGCCTGATTCAAATAAACCTTCCTTTTCGTTTCATATTGATGGTGGCACGCCTGATGAGCATGCCGTGCCGGCGGCGGTACTCGTCCAGATTTTGGAGAATGCCCAGCGCGCCTTCGAGTTGATCGGTGTACATGTCGAGGGTCGCGGCATCAAGGAACGTGCGCGGGTTTCTGCGGCCACCAGCCAGCGGTTCCAGCTCGTTTGCCAACTGCCCGAGTCCGGTAGTTATGCCATGCCTGTAACAGTCGGGGGAGCAGGTGAACTCTTTGTTGCTGAATTGGCAGATAAAGCATTCGGCATCTTTCGTGGCGTGATGGAACACGTGTCCGCTCGGAGCACGGTGGGGTTGGCAACAGTCCTGCCCGATGAACGCATCCGCCGCCGCGTGTTGGAAGCCGTCAAAGGCATGGCGCCCCGGGCAGATGCCCAGTGGAAACTCAACCTGCACGACGACCACGACGTATCCTTTGCCACCTTCAATGTCGAGACTATCCCATTCGTAGAAGAAACGCTGGTTCCCGTTGAGCAGCGCGAGGCGGCACGCGTTGTCACCGGTGAACTGAAAAGCATCGACTTTACCGAACGCAAGGTCACCATCATCTACCCGCCTACCAGTAAAGAGTTAGCGTGCATCTACGAAGAAGCCGTCGAAGACCTGCTCTATGAAAAGCGGCGCGACCTGATCCAGGTCACAGGCCGTGTGCTGCTGGACGACCAAGGCGCACCCAAGCAGATCATCGACGTGACCGACATCCGCGATCTCGACCTCTCCACGCTGTCACTCGATACCGTCCGGCATAGCGGTCTCAGCCTCAAGGCCGCGCCCACCCTTACCTTCGAACTCACGCTGGATGAAAGCAAGCAACTCTTGTGTATCGAACACGGCGAACTGGGCATCGACGTTTACGCGCCTACCCGCGAAACTTTGCTTGCCGAACTACACGAGCAACTGGCGATGCTCTGGCAGGAATACGCCCAAGCTTCTGATGATGAGTTGGATGCGCCTGCCCGACTGTTGAAGCAGGCCTTGCGGGCGCGATTCACCCAGGCCGCTCATGCCGCGTAAGCAAAGCGATGTGGAAAAAAGCCTTGAAGCAAAAGGTTTCCAACGCGCCAAGGGCGATCACAACTTTTTTCACTATCACTCCAAAGCAGGAAAGAAATCGCGCGTCTTCACCAAGACCAGTCACGGTGCGCGCGAGATTGACGACAACCTGCTCTCGCAAATGGCTAAGCAATGCAAACTGAGCAATAAAGATTTCGGCCTGCTGATCGATTGTCCGCTGGATCGGGATAGCTACGAGGCCAAGCTCATTGCGCAAGGAGCGGTCGAAGGGCTGACCGCTTGATCAATCGGCTTTTGTTCTTGCCGTAGGGCATGACGCGGGTGACCGGGAACTGTAAGTGTTCGTGGATCATCTCAATAGGCCGGTTCTATTCATTCATTCGTTTGCGATTAAGAAAATAATTCGAGCCTGGCACTCATGGCACTCATCACCAAGTTATCGCCGCAGATCCCTGTTCATCTGGAAGGGTCATCCATTTAGGGGCTATGAGAATCTCTCTTCCACTACGTCGCTCGGCTGCGGCGTATCGCAAGGTAAAAGGGCGAATTGTCGCCCATCCTTCATAAAGATTTCGAATTTCTGGGCAGTCGTCATAAGTCACAACCCACGCCGCCTTTGCCATCGACTTGAGTCGCTCTGCTAAGGTCGCATGGTAATCCTCGGTCAAGAGGTTCAAGTATAGCGTGCTACCTTTTACAAAGTATGGTGGATCAATGAAGAACATGGTTGAGTCAGAATCAAGTCCATCGATGAACTTGATTCCATCCAAACCAGAAACGCAAATACGATCTCCATACTCTGCTACCTTTTCGCACCTGGCTTTTAAGTTGGCCCTGTTGAACCTAGCGTTAATCTTCCATTTACCTTTTTGCTCGACACCACCAATCGGCCCACCATTCATAATAATTCCTGAACGATTGCACCGGTTCAGGTAGAAGGCCGAAAATCCACGACGCAGTCTAGATACACGCGCCGTTGCCCGATAAATAGCGCGCTGCTGATACCACTCATCCATATCAAGCCTTACCTCATCAAGCATATGCATGAAGGGTTTCGAACGATTGGTAAGCGTCCACCAAAAATCGAATATTGCCGGGTCAGCATCATTCAGGTGAATCTTCTGAGTCTCCTCAAGATAGAGTAGCGTTAGCGAGGCACCACTACCGCCTGCGAATGGCTCGGCAATCTCTCTTGATCCCAAACCATTTAACTTTCTTATTTGCTGTAACAATCCGGCCATGACGGACTTACCGCCTGGATATCTGAGCGGGCTGCTGATCCTCATTCTTTACCTACCGAGATGTCTTGTTCGAGCATCATTCTGAATAGCGGTTCTGTGCGAAGCCAGAACTGCCAAATATCTCTCGCTCCCGGCAAATCCGACTGCTGGTGAACAAAAGCGTGGAGGTCACTCAAGGTAAATGGAGCAGCAGCATCATACCGAATAGCCTTCTCAATCTTCGCAGCCTCCGCTTTACCTAGATTGGCCTTAGCAATACGAGTGATCTCGGGGACAAGCTGCTTCATAGTAGGAGCGCCATATTGAAGTTGACCTTTGCCACCAAGTTTTTGCACAAGCTTTGCCAGTTCACCTGACCGCTCAAGGTAGTGCATCACCGAAAGCTCGAAGAAGACTCGAAGTAGTACCGCACCTGCATTCGGGAAGTCTTCACGCTTGAGCTTCGTCAACTCGCGTCGAATATCGAGCAATCGGTCATTTCCAAATCGAACTTTAAAGTCCTTTGGCAAGACAGTGGTGCTTACCTGAACCTGTTTCTTAGCTACAGCAGATTGCTCTGTTTTAGCCGGTTTAGATGAGCCAGCTTTTCCGGTTATCAGGTCTGCGGGAACGAACGATCCTTTTTTGCTTGCTGGAAGTTCATTCGCTTGCCAAGATTCAAAATACTTTCGAATGTCGTCATTGGTATTGAGCGTACGAGAAGACTGCTTCCCCAGCGCCACATCTGATACGAGCTTCGTGAAGCCACGGGTAAATTCCTGCTTCGTTGTCGAGCCTCGAAGACCGTGATCAGGGTCAGGCTCAACCTTTAGGAAGCCACGTCCAACCGTTGAGTCAAATACACGTTCAATGGTTGTGAACAGCTTCGTCCTAGGGTTATCTAATTTCGCCATAACATCTTCTGGAAGATCGAGCGATCGTGCCATGTCGGCTATTGCTCGTGTTTGCCTGGCGGCTTGCACATCAGAAACTGAAAACCCAAGCTCATCGAAGAGTTCCTGATTGTCATAGCCCTCATCAAGCTTCTCTAGAATAAAACTCGCTCGATTCTCTGCCTGCCAAGCCAAAACAGGCGTCCCAACATGACGCCCCGCAACTTGCCGGTCAGTTGCCCTTCGGCTCGGGGCGACAACGACTGGTACCTTGGCGATTCCCTCACTGTCTATGATTCGCCTGGATAGACGTTCAACCTGGCGTTCCAAAGCGCCTTCAAGCAACCCAGGTTCGCGCAACGCCTTGAGTGCAGCTAGGCGTCGATTGCCTTCAACAACCACGTAGCGACCATCCTCATGTATAGCGAGAAGCGGCTCATTTGGAAAATAACCCCGCGCCGCAATGCTCTGTGCGACCTCAATGGCCTTATCGTGTTCAAAGAGTAGCTGAATCAGATCTCGGGGTGAGCTTCCAGAAGCCCTTCTTCCCAATCTTGGATTCTTTGCGTCTAGATGTAAGCTCGCCACTGACAGATGTTTTATCTGCCATTCAGTTTTTGCCATATAGCCTCCACGTTACATTCCTTCATCAGAATCAAAGAGATCAGCTTCGGTTTGTTTTTCATCCCACACTCACCGGCACCAGCACCATCGTGTCGTTGCCAAAGATATCGATCACTTTCACGGCCACGGTGTAGCGGCCCGCTTGGGTGTAGGTGTGGGGTGCGGAGATGAATTCCAGGTCGCGGTTTTTGCGGGTGCGGAAGCTTTGCCATTCGTTTTCGAAGATGTAGCTGCCGGTCCAGCGTTCTTCAAACTCGACTTCGCCACCCCCCTCGTCGCTCCTGCGAAGGCGGGAGTCCAGGGTTTCATCTGCCGCATTCTGGATTCCCGCCTGCGCGGGAATGACGGCTTCTAGTCCAGCGCCCTTGGCGACTTTGATAATCTCCTTGCGGCTCATGTAGTCGAAGTCCACGGCCCAGTAGTCCACCCAGTCGGTCCATTCCTTGGTGAGGACATCGGTGGTGACGATGCCCTGCTTGTCCTTGCTCACTTTGATGAGTTGGCCGCGGTCGCCGCGCAGGTCGCAAACGACATCGCTCTTGC
>JANYAU010000162.1 GCA_025361165.1 Betaproteobacteria bacterium
TGTTTAAACTGCGGCGGGCACGTTTGGCCTTACACCTGCAAAGCTTATTAATCTTTAGCCAATAACGATACTCACTTTGCCTTCAGTGCATTGCCTTCATATTTGATTCTGTTCCAGCCAAATTTTAGGGAATAATTAGGCTCAGAGTCTCATGGCACTCGGTTAAGCCCCTGAAGCCCCAGAAATAGTCGGGCTGAACACTTCTGGTGGTAGGCTTTTGTTGCGAAACGAAAGTCACCCAACACAGGAGGTCAGCCCAAATGAAGGATAGCAAAGTTGAGCGCACTAGGCAGAAGGCAATGATGTTCGGAAGGCAGTTTCTTCAAGGCGACATGAGCGCTTTCGATCAAGCACTGGGTGACCATGCAATGGCGGCGGTAATGAGCATGCAGGCCCCCGGCTACCGCGAGCGTATCTACGCCCCACTGGATACGCTACGCCTGTTCGTGGGACAGGTTCTGTCTGCGGATCGCGCCTGCCAGGATGTCGTGGGACGTCGACTATCGGAACGGATCGCGCAGGGACAATCTTCGAACGCACTGAGTACCGGCTCCTACTGCGATGCCCGAAGCCGATTGCCGCTCGCCATACCGATCACGCTTGGCAGCGCACTCGGCGCGCAACTGGAAACATCGGCCCCAGCCCATTGGCGCTGGCAAGGTCGATCTGTCAAATTGTTCGACGGTACCGTCGTGTCGATGCCTGACACGGTGAGCAACCAGAAGGCCTACCCACAAAGCCGCGAACAGAAGCCGGGGTTAGGGTTTCCTATTGCACGGATTGGCGCGCTCATCGGCTTGGCCAGTGGGGCAATACTGGGCTATCAAGTCGTGGCATGCGAAGGTAAGGGAACGGGGGAGCAAACCCTCTTGGGCAACTTGATCGACAAACTCAACGCCGGTGACATCGTACTGGCCGACGCGCTGTTGGCGACTTGGTGGATTATTGAGGGTGCGATGCGGCAGCACGCCGATGTGGTGATGGCACAGCATGGCGCACGGATCACTGACTTTACACGCGGTCAACGCCTCGGCAAAAACGACCACCTCGTGCAATGGCCGCGACCGCCCAAACCGAAGACGATGAGCGCAGATAAATACGCACGCTACCCGGCCTTTATCATGATGCGTGAGGTGGAGGTGAAAGGACGCATTCTGGTCACCACCTTGCTTGATCCTAAGTTCGCCTCGGCGCGCGATCTTGGTGTGCTCTACAAAATGCGCTGGAACATCGAGGTAGATTTCCGCACGATCAAAGCCACGCTTGAGATGGATGTGCTGCGTTGCAAATCGCAGCCGATGGTAGAAAAGGAGATTGCGGTTTATTTCCTGGCCTATAACTTGGTGCGCTGGGCGATGGCGAAGGCGGCATTACTTGCGGGCATCTTGCCACGAGTTCTGAGCTTTACCGGTGCCAAACGCTTGTTGACCGCATTCATCGATCAACTTCGCAGAACATCGAGCGATGAAATTCACGGACTGATTACGACCGTACTGCGTTGCATGGCCACGCTGCGATTGCCCCAACGACCTGATAGGATCGAGCCTCGCGCAAAGAAACGGCGCCCTAAGAATTTGCCACTGTTAACCATGCCGCGCCAGGTTGCGCGTGACCTGATTCTTGCACAGAGAACCCTTAACCGAGTGCCATGAGAGCCTGGCCCCTTTGATTTAACAAGATTGACGGCAAGGCACACCGCTTGCATGAAGTAAGCTCTTTTGAGCGCGTCGCTGGGCGTTGGTACTACGTTGATGGCGCGCTCCCCTTAAAATAAATTTTCTTTAAATTCAATTTTCCGGAGCGGCGCATCTTATTTTTGGTATCCGTAATCCGTGCTTGATATCCGACTTCATTTCGCAGCGCAACAAATCGAAGGCTGGCATTGTGTTTGTGGAACAGTGAATGGCTCAGTGCGACCCGAAGGAGTCGTTCTTCGGCTCATTCATTCACACAACTCTGACCAATACAATTTGTAATGAGCCGCGGAAGAAGTGAACTGAGGGTTCGAATGTGAACTGCTCTCGATCGGCACCATCAGGTGTTGCACCGAGAGCCCGATCCAAAGCGCTTACTTTTTGCCAGATACGAGG
>JANYAU010000024.1 GCA_025361165.1 Betaproteobacteria bacterium
GAACCACGGAGTAAAGCTAAAACATTTCACCGCGAAGGACGCAAAGGTACGCAAAGGAAAATCAAGAACGGGTTTACTTTGCGTACCTTTGCGTCCTTTGCGGTTATCGCTTTTTGCTCTTGGTTTTACTCCGTGTCCTCTGTGTCCTCCGTGGTGAAAATCTAACCCTCAAAATATTCCGGAAACGCAATCCACCCTTTGCGATGCAGCGTATCTTCGCGCGCGCGCTGCGTATGCCAATACTGATTAAGCCATTGCCTATGCTCGATACCGCGCTGCAGGCTTGATGCGTATTGCTCGCGAATTTCGGCGTCGTAATCCACCCAGGCGCTCGCCGCACCATCCAACACATAACGCGCCGCCGCTTCTCCGGCGAGCTCGCCCGAGGCCACCGCGGCGGCGATGCCTGCGCCCGTGATGGGATGGGTCAAGCCTGCCGCATCGCCTGCAAACAAAACTTTATCCACGACCAATTGCGCTCTCAAACCGCTGACCGGAATGAGCCCTCCGGTCAGCGCGATGATGCGCTCGCCCACCAATCCTTGCGCTACCAAATCGCGGTGTAGCGCATCCAGCGGTTGCTTCAAATCATGCGTAAAGCGCTTGTCCGCGCCTACGCCTAAATTGGCGCATGCGCCCTTGGGAAATAACCAGGCATAGCCGCCAGGGTACTCGTGCGACAACCAAATCTCCGTATTGCGCTGCGGCTGCAACAAGGGCACCGTGTATTGGCGGGTATAAACCGTTTCCAGCGAGGGCAAACTCAAACTTGCCGCCACCGCCGAATGCGGGCCGTCGGCGGCAATCAACAAGCGGTACGCAATCTCGCGTTCCCCCGCGGGGGTGGTGACATGCGCGATAGCGCGTGGCGCATCGAGCCGCAGCAAGCGGCAGCCTAGCCACAATTCCGCGCCCTGCGCTGCCGCTTGCTGTGCGAGCGCCTGGTCAAACGCCGCACGATTGATCATCAACCCAGGTAAATCGCTCGTCTCCACCGCGCCCGAAGGCAAGCGGGTGGTCATCCCTGCAATGCGCTGCGTCAACACGCCCTTGGCCTGCGCATATTTACCCAAGGGCAGCGGGATGAATTCCGCGCACTGCACGGGCACGCCGACTTGTTGCTTGCGCTCCACAGCCAACACGGAAAGTCCCGCCCGCGCCGCAGCGGCAGCCGCAGATCCTCCTGCGGGGCCAAGGCCGACGACTAACACATCGATTTGCTTCAAGGCATTCACACGACGACTGCCCGTTGTGCGAGTGCGGCTTCGATCACCCCAATAAAGTCTTCCGGGCGCAAGCCCAGCATATCCACTGTGCGTGCGGCGAAGAAACCCTCTACGTGGCGCTTGAGCAGCGCCGCATCGGTGTCGCGTAATTGCGCCTCTAAATCGGCGATGGTGCGTCGTGGGCTGACAAAAAAATCGCCAGAAAACCACAGCTGTTTGATGCGCTGCATCTCGCTATCATAAGCGATACTTACACGCACCAAGCCGCCGGGAAACTTGTGCGCGGCTTCGAGCATAGCCATAGCGGATTGCGGACGATGCAGCATGTGCACCCAATCGTCAGTATCGATTTCCACCAGCGCCGCCTCGAAACGCGTTTGCTCGATCGCGGATAATTTCCCCGGCGCAAACACCACACCGAATTCCTCTGCAAAAGCCGCTGTCAGTTTCGCTTGCACCCTGTCGAGCGTAGGTACATATCCGAGTAGATCGGCGAGATTCGCCACGCGCTCGCGGGCGGAAGCGATTGCTTTGTCGGAGAGTTTCTCGGCCGGGATGCGCAGCACACGCAACATTTTTTCCACATCGAATTGAATCAAGAGCGTGCCTTGGTACATCAAGGCATCGCCATCGAAGGCGCCGCCGGTGCCTGAAATTTTTCGCCCATCGACTTCGATATCGTTGCGCGGACGGAATCGCGCATCGACACCCAGCGCCTGGATGCCGCGCGCCGCCGCGTCGCAGATGCGGCGCGTGATCGCCTGCATATCAGCGCACCTGAGATCCTGCCGATGCAAATACAGCTCCCACCCAAGCTGAGTGTCGTCGAAATAAATCGCGCCGCCGCCGGTGAGGCGGCGCTGAATGGCCACACCCTGGTCCCGGCAATAATCGAGATTCAGTTCCTGCTCCGCACTTTGGTGAAAACCGAGCAGCGCCGACGGCGTGAAACGCAGGAAGCGCAGCGTGCTTGGCGCTTCATCAGCCTGACGCGCTTCGAGCAGCGCACGATTGAGCGCGATATTGTCTGCCGCGCGGCGGAGGCCGGTATCGATGACACGCCAAGTATTTTTCATCGCTTATTTGACCACGACGCCGATACCCCCGATGGCGGTACGCCGCATACGTTCATGCGCAATCAATTTAGTCACATCGATTTGCAGCCCGGCATCTGCGTTCTCCAACGCCAGCACTTCATCGCCCAGCGCAATCGAGCAACAGGACGGCGTGACGCGCACCTCGCGCTGCAAGCGTGTGGCCAATTCCACCATGCCGTCGGCGGGGTGAGCGATGCCGTTCAAGCCGGCCATGACAGCGTAAGCATCGATTTGGACTTTGACGCGGCCCGGAGGACGGGCACAACCGAGCAGCAAGGGTATATCCGGCAGCGCTGCGCGCGCATCAAGAAAAAAGCGCCCAATCTCGTGCGCATCGGGCGTGGCGAAGGGCCGGTGCGCCGGGGCGTAGAACGGCATCACCACCACCAGCACCACCGCACTTGGCTGATGGCGCCGGATGATCTCCAGCGCATTCCATTCGCCGAGCAAGCGGCCATAGTGCAAGCCGAGCACGATATGCGGTACGACTTTGAGTTGTGTGGAGACTAGATATTCCAAAGCGCGCTCGAAGTCATCGACCTTACGCTTCAGGTGATACACCTGAGTGATGGTATCTTGCGCGCCGATCACATCCATCATCGCTGCGTCGGTACCGGCGTCTTGCATGCGGCGTGCGGTATCGAGATCGACCAGCGCGGTATGCAGCGCAATTTTAAATGCGGGAAAAGTGTCTTTGATACGGCGTATCGTCGCGTAGTAAGGGCCGTATTCCACCTCATTGCGGTGGTTGGAGCCTCCGCTGAGCAGCATGCCTTTTGCACCCGCCGCGATTTGTTCGTTCACCACGCGCCACAAGTCTTGCGGCGTGCGCGCGGGAATCATGGGTTCGAGAATTTTGGCCTTGCAGTGATCGCATGCGAGCTTGCATTCGCCACCGGTGATGGATATCGCTGGCCAAGCATTTTTGCCGCAGCCACTGATTTCAGAACTGGCGTAGGTTTTAAACGAGGGAGTATAAAAACGGATGCGTGATGGCGCGCCACTTTCGAATTGACGCTGCTCCATCTTTGCTATCAAGGCGGCGTCGAGTACCACGCCTTCCAGCGGCTCAATCTGTTGCGCGATTTCTAGCCAGGCGCTCATGCTGCGGCTCAGCAGCCGCCAAAACCGTCGGCATTCATTTTGGCTTCGAACACCGCAGCAACATCAGCGCCGCTAACCAGGCTGCCGATTTCGGCCTCCCAACGGCTGGGTTTCATTTTCGCCATCCAGCCCAGGCCATAAGGGTCTTCGTTCACCAGGCCAGGCTTGTTGCTGACGGCGTCGTTAATCTCTATCAATTCGCCACTGACCGGTGCTTTGACTGGGCCCACCCACTTCCCCGACTCTACCGTGCAAAGCGTTTTATTTTGTTCGATTTCTTTGCCGGCCTTTTTCGGCGTTGCGGCGACTAACTGCCCCGCCAATGCGCACGCATACGATGTCATACCGACGGTGATCGTACCGTCTGTTTCACGGCGCGCCCAGACGTTGCTGTCGACGTGATAAAACAACTCATCCGGCAAATTGCAGCCGCGTACGATTGCCATAATTTATGACCCTATCCCTATTGCTTAAGCGCGCAATTTTACACCTGCCGCACAAGTCACCGGCCAGATTCTTAACCCTACTCTCCAAATGCCAACGGCCAGACTAGAAAACCTAGTCTGGCCGTTGCGATTACTGCGATTACGTACTGTCGACGCTTAGATATACAGGCAGATATCGGACTCGCCTGCGAACTCAAAGAAGGTCGACGCACCGACGTAATCGATACCATCGATGAAATCGCTAGGCCCAAAGCCGAACAGATCGACCGTCATCTGACACCCAAGAAATTTAACGTCGGATTCGATACAGATGCTGCGTAGCGACTCAATAGTCGCTACGCCACAGTTGGCGATGGTTTGCTTCATCAAGGCCGTGGCCAGTGATTCGTAGCCGGGAACGATGGCCTGGATCGCGTTTGGAATGTTCCAGTTGATCGACTTGAACCACTTCGGCCCGAACGGCATCTTCATCGGCATGCCCGGGTTGCCCAGCGGGCTCACCTTGAGGCCGCTGACATCCTTGCGCAATAATTGCAAACCGTAGAAGGTACAAAAAATCTGTACTTCATAATCCAGTGCTGCGGCAGTGGATGCCAGAATGAGCGGTGGGTAAGCCCAATCAAGCGTTCCTTTAGTCGCGATAATCGCGAGTTTTTTCGACATTTCTTTCTCCTCCTAAATTGTGGATGAAATCCCCGCTCACTGCTGCTCAACTGGAACGCGATACTGCTTTTTTATTATTTTTTCTTCATGAAGAAAATAAATTCGCCGCTACCTTCAGCGGAGGACATCAACTCATTGCCGGTTTGCTTGGCAAACGCTTGAAAGTCTTTCACCGAACCCGGATCGGTCGCGACGATTTTCAGCACTTGGCCGCTACCCAACTCAGCGAGGGATTTCTTGGTGCGCAGGATGGGCAGCGGGCAGTTCAAACCACGCGCATCCAATTCTTTATCGAAATTCATTTCCGTGTCTCCTAAAAAGTAAGTTCAACAATCATAAAGCGGCTTGCGAAAAACAAGCATTTTGATCTACTTGCCACCCCGACGCAACAGGAAAACTTAAGCTGCTGCCAGCACCAGCCCCGCTTGCGCCCATCCCATCACGCCGCCGCGCAAGTTATACACATTCGTGAAGCCCTTCGAGGACAGGAACGCGCACGCTTGGGCAGAACGCGCCCCGCTGCGGCAAATCACCACCATCGGCTTTTCGTTTTCCATCTGATCGGCGACCAAGGGTAGCATATGCAGCGGCATATGCTTCGCACCTTGGATCGAACCCTGCGCAAATTCGACATCGGTGCGCACGTCGATCACGATCACCTCGCCCTGCGACTGCATTTGCTGCAAGCCGAAAGCATCTACTTCCTTAATTGACATTCCGAACATTGTGGCTACTCCGGCACGGATAAATTAGCAAACGATAATATACACACAACGCTGAATATGCAACCGGCCGGGCATGTGTCGCTTCACCACCACCGACATTACGAAGCGCGGCAACAGGCGATCGGCGAGATTACCGAGTACATCGAAATCTTCTGTTGGTGATTACAACAGCCCCCCAATGTCCATACAGAGATTATCGTGTGTGTAAAGTTTACTGACAGTTTAGTTTGCCCATCGCAGCCTCCCCTGGTACCTCAGGCGCAGACTCGATTATTTAGTACACTCCGCGAATGCGCTCAGCAATAAGAGACGTGATGCTCATATTTTCCCGTGGCTTTTTTGAATCAGTGTTTGTTTTTAGTCCGCCGCATCGGGCACTGTCGCGCGCTATTACCACTAAATTGGTATAGGCCATTTGGGATTTGTTACCTAAAGCGATGCCAGACTAACAACGCTGACTGCCGTGATACAGGTTGACCACATGCCGCGCCTCGGCGAAAAACAGCCAGCGCTCGGCCACCAAACCCAGCAGCGCCAGCCCGGTAATCAGGCTCCCGAGCAGAAGTGAAGGCTGGCCCGCAACCGACCCCAGCATCACCAGCGGCAAAATAAAACCTGCCACGAATACAAAAACTTTTAAGGCCAGCGCATAGCGCCGCGCCACTTGGAAGCCGAATTCTTCGGTGAGAAAAGTGCCGTGGGTGTGGCCCGTGTCCAATAATTTCACCTGGGCGCGGGTGAAGCCGGTCGCGGTCTGAATGCTGGCAGACGCGCCTGGTTCAGCGATCCAGAAGTAGTAAATTGCTTTCAACAGCGCGCCGAGAATCAAGAAGCTCGCCGCAATAGATGCAAACGGCAGTAGCGCCAAGCCGGCCCAAGCCGCCACTGCCAGCAACATCAGCGCACCCGAGGCATGCCCCATGGCCAGATAGTTCGCCGGCACCAGCGGCGTATTCCACTGGCGTATCGTTTTCAAGCTCGCGTAAATCATGCCGGTGCTAAAGATCGTAATCCACGCCAATAGCGTTGCCGCTCCACCCACGGCCAGACGCGCCACTTCCAGACTTGGCGCTGCGAACCAGCTCAATACCAGATAGCCGAACGCAAAGGGGAAAAACGCCACCGAGAACACCCCTTCGCGCGATAACCACGAAGTGCGGAAACGGCTAAACGCGCGCCACGCATTTTTTGGATTCGCCAAGTGCGCGACCGAAGACAACAAGCCAGCGATGATAAAACATAAGGCCATCGCGCCGGTGGCCGCCACCTGCTCACCCGATAGCCCCCCACCGAGCTTCAACACATCGGCGAGATACAACAGCGCGAATAGGCCGAAGCCCGCGCCGGAACTCACCGTGAAAAAAATGACGCTAAACGCTGGATGCACGGCTACCTACCTCTTCACAATCTTATTTGCCAAACTCTTTAAGCGCTCTTTAAACCCCGGCTTGCCCATGTTTTCAGTCGGAATCGGTTTGGCTTTGCGCGGTGGCAAGTATTGATTGGTGGGCTTGTAACCCAGCTCCGGCATGAGTTGATAACCTTCGCGCTCGCGCACGGTGAGGCTCACTGCGGAATCAGGATCATCCAAATCGCCGAACATGCGCGCATGCGCCGGGCAAACCATCACACACACCGGCTGGCGGTCTTCGATCGGCAAGTTTTGATCGTAGATGCGGTCGATGCATAGGGTACATTTTTTCATGGTGCCGGATTCGCGATCCAGCTCGCGTGCGCCGTAGGGGCAGGCCCAGGAGCATAAATTGCAGCCCATGCATTTGTCTTGATCCACCAACACAATGCCGTCTTCGGCACGCTTGTAGGACGCGCCGGTGGGGCACACCGTGACACACGCGGCGTCCTCGCAGTGCATGCACGACATGGGGAAGTTGATCGTTTTGCTGTTCGGATATTCGCCGACTTCATAATGACGAATACGATTGAACCACACCCCCGACGGCTCCGCGCCATAGGGCTGATAATCGGTCAAGGGCGCAGTGGTGCCCGACGTATTCCATTGTTTGCACGCGACCGCGCACGCGTGGCAACCGACGCACACATCCAGATCGATGACTAAACCTAATCTCATATTCTTTACCTTGTGAACGGTAATCGGTGATTAAGTGATTTGCTAATCACCATTCACGGATTACCCAATCACTCGCTCCGTGCGCTATAGCGCAACACATCCGGGCGCTCGCCCGTGTCGTGCGGCAAGGGTTTGATCGCCGGGAATTGCGGCCAACTGCCGACTTCTTTTTCCGCAGCCTTGTAAATTTTTACCCGCAGATCGAACCACGCCGCCTGCCCGGTAACCGGGTCGGAGTTGGTGATGCGGCGCTCACCATTTTTCTCCGGCAACAATTCGGAGATTAAATGATTCAACAAGAAACCCTTGGTCGCTTCCGACGCCTCCGGCTTCAAGCCCCAGGCGCCGGCCTGTTTGCCGATGCCATTCCAAGTCCACACGGTGTTTTCCTGGCAGCCTTCCATGGTTTTCAACTGGCCGCGTATCTTGCCGTTGTGCGACTCGACCCACACCCAATCAAAATCCTTGAGCCCTAAGCTCGTGGCTTTGGCGTGGTTCATATAGAGATAATTCTGCGACAAAATTTGGCGCAGCCAGACGTTTTGCGAATCCCAGGAGTGGTACATCATCATCGGCCGCTGGGTGATCGCGTAGAACGGATACTCGGCTTCATCGATGCGGCTGGCCTCGATCGGCTGATACCACAACGGCAGTGGATCGAAGTATTTCACCAAGCGGTCGCGGTCGGTTTGGTTCTTCGGTTGCGGGCCGTCATACAAGCCCTGTCCGGCGAGGCGAAATTTCTGCAAGGGCTCGGAATACAGTTGCATGATGATGGGTTCGGATTTACCGATGAAACCGACATCCGCCGCCACGTCCAAATAATCTTTGTTCGCGAACCGGTTGTACTTCATGTGGTCCGGCCAATGGTGGGCGAAGAAGGACTCGTTCTCGATATATTTTTCCCACTGCTTGGGATTGGGCTCGCCCTTGAGCGATTTTTCGCCGTCTTTGCCGCGCCAGCCCGCGAGAAAACCCACACCCGGGCTGCGTTCGTAATTGACGATAAAGTCCGGGTAGTTCTTGAATTTGCGCGTGCCGTCTTTGTTAGTGAAGGCGGGAAATTTCAAACGCGAGGCGAGTTCCACCAACACTTCTTGCCACGGCTTCACATCGCGGTCGAGTTCGACGATCGGATGCCGGATCGCATCCGCCGCCGCATCCGGTTCTGAGATCGGGCGATCGAGCAGCGAGATGCAATCGTGACGTTCGAGATAAGTGGTATCCGGCAGCACCAGATCGGCAAAGTTAACTGTCTCGGAATGAAATGCATCCACCATCACCAGGAACGGAATCTTATATTGACCCGGCTCTTCGGGGTCTTCCTGCACCAGCATTTCCTGCACGCTCTGGGTGTTCATGGACGAATTCCACGCCATATTCGCCATGAACAAAATTAGCGTGTCGATGGCATAGGGATCGTGGTTGGTGGCGTTGGTGATCACCATGTGCATCAGGCCATGCGAGGCCAGCGGCGTCTCCCAGGAATAGGCTTTGTCGATGCGCAAGGGATTGCCTTCGCCGTCAATCACCAAATCTTCCGGCCGCGTCGGAAAACCCAAGGGCGGGCGGCCCAGCGGTGTGTTCGGCGCGTAGATTAAATCTAGGTTGTTTTCCGGCAACTGATGCGGCGGCACGGGCTTCGGATACGGCGCGCGCGCACGGAAATTACCAGGCCCGTCGAGCGCGCCCAACAACATTTGTATCATGTGAATCGCGCGGCAAGAATGAAATCCATTGGAGTGCGCCGCGATACCGCGCATCGCATACATGCCCACCGGACGGCCAATCACTTTATCGTGCTTGCGGCCCCAGCTATCAGTCCACTCGATATCGAGTTCGACGGTTTCCTTGAACGCGACGTGCGCCATCTCCAACGCGATGCGCTCGATGGTCTCCGCAGCTACGCCGCATTCCTGCGCCACATTCTCCGGCGCATAGCGTTCGTCCAAATAGCGCTCAGCGAGCAACTGCATTGAAGTCTTCACCGGCCGCCCATCGGGCGCGACGAATTCACCGAACACGGCGGGTGCGATATCTTTGCCCAGGCCGTTCACATACGCTTGTTGTTCCAAATCCCACACCAGCGGATTGCCCGCCTCGTCGCGTAGGAACAGGCCGTCGCCCATTTTGCCCGGGGTGTTTACCACCAACCACGGCGCGTTGGTGTAGCGCACCAAAAATTCCCAATCGAACAACTCGCGCGACAGCAGCACATGCACGATGGACAGCGCGAATAAACCGTCCATGCCCGGCTTGATCGGCACCCATTCGTCGGCAATCGCGGAATAACCGGTGCGCACCGGGTTCACTGACACAAACTTGCCGCCGTGGCGCTTGAGTTTTTCCAAACCGATTTTGATTGGATTGGAAGAATGATCTTCCGCCACGCCCCACAGAATAAAATACTTGGCGTAATCCCAATCCGGCGCGCCGAATTCCCAGAACGAAAAGCCCACCGAATACAGCCCCGCCACCGCCATATTCACCGAGCAGAAACCGCCATGCGCGGCCCAATTCGGCGTGCCGAATTGCTGCGCCCACAAACCGGTGAGCGCCTGCATCTGGTCGCGGCCGGTAAAAAAGGCGAGCTTGGAAGGGTCGGTGGAGCGAATCAGATCGAGCCGCTCGGTCAATACATCGAGCGCTTGCTCCCATTCGATTTCGACGAAATCGCCTGTGCCGCGGGCACTGCCCGGCTTGCGCATCAGTGGCTTGGAAAGCTTGGCGCGCGAATACTGCTTCATGATGCCGGCCGAACCCTTGGCGCACAGCACACCCTGGTTGGTCGGGTGATTGCGGTTACCTTGAATAAAACGAACTTTGCCCTCTTCTAACGTCACTTTGATCCCGCAGCGACAGGCGCACATATAACAAGTGGTGAACTTCACCTCTTGCCGGTCGTGATTTTCGGTTTTTATGGTTGCTGCGCTCATAGCCTTGTACAGAATAGCATCCAGACCTAGGTGGTCAGTACGTTAATAAATCACTAACTTCTAATATTTATGGGGAAAAATAAAAGCGACTAGACGCTTTTATCATTTTTCTTGCGTTCGAAGCCGGGCAAAAGTGTTCTGACCGGGATTGAGAGCTTTAGATTGTCTAGAAAAACTCGCTGTGCGACAAGGCAGTATTTTTGATAACGCAATAAACCCGGCTAATTTATTCTTGCTACCGAGAATAATCCACAACAACTTCCTGGGGAAAACAGGGTAGCTGTGATTGAAATACTAGAGCAAACTTCGTTTATAAGCCGAAGAACTTGCTTTCTAAGAAAGCCCACCTCGCACTATAATGCGCACCTCGTGCCGGCATAGCTCAGATGGTAGAGCAGCTGATTTGTAATCAGAAGGTCGTGAGTTCGATTCTTACTGTCGGCACCAATACCAGCCGATTCTGGCGATAGCAACCACTCCCGCTTTTCTTTATCGGTTCACTATCCGTTCACTATTTCCGTTTGAGTGGTGAAACCTTTTCACCTCGCCGATAGTGTCGGCGAGTGGTGCGGCTGTCTTCATGCCCAAGCCGTTCCTGAGCTTCCGTCAGGCCATCACTGTCGCTAGCACTCTTCGCACGAAGGTCGCGAAACTGCCAATCCGCGGCGGCATCTTCCCGCGCCTTATCGAAGTGCCCGCGCAGCATTTCATTGCTCACCCGCTGCCCGGTATCGGTTTGGATCAGCCAGTTTCCGAATGCCTTGCGCGGGTGGCTTTTAATCCGCTCGATCACTTCCGCAAGCTGGCCTTCGATCTCGATGCGCAGGGGCTCATACCATGAAAACCAAACCAGCTACAGTTCGGCTTCGCGCGCCTAGCGCTTCAAGTCCCGATAGAAGTTCTCATGAGATCCCAACAGCAAGCGCAACCTTGCATCCCATTCGTAAGCCAGCAATGTTTCCTGTTTGTTGGCTTTGAACTTGTGGACGTAGACCCCGGTAAGATCGCCTTTTTTCGGTTCGCCGATTTCCGGGTTTGCGATGATCTCGCGAATCGCCGAATCAACCTCGACCTTTTCGCTTTTGTGCAGCTTTTTATAAACCTTCTTGAAGGCCGGCATTTGCTTGACTTCTACATCAGGCATCGGCACCCTTGAACTCGAAAGGCTCGGCAAGCGACTTATCCATGTTCTTGCTGATAAGCAAGTCACGAACGAATTCTATGGGAAGGTCTGGATTATCCAGCGCGCACTTTCCCACCCGCGCCCAGAATTCGATTTGCTGCGGGGCCGAACGGAATTCGGCCTTAGCAATCTTCTTGGCCTCATCGTAAATCTCTTCATCAATGCGAATTGAAACACTCATTTCAGCCCCCTTTTGCGGTTGTGGCAAGTTACCACAATTCTAGCACCAGGCTTGGGCAGACACCAACTAAACGCTTAGGAATCGGTTCACAATGCCCCTGGAAGCCAGAACTGGCACCGGGTCACTTTTCGGGAAATAGTGCACGGATTGTGTTTTAACATCTTGTTTTTGCTAAGTTTGCAGTCTGATTTGTAATCAGAAGGTCGTGAGTTCGATTCTTACTTCCAAAAAGCCGCTCTTTTTAGTTAAACGCCATAACTATCCAACCTCAAATCCCACTTTGGCCAAATCTTGAATTATTCAACAACGCCCATCTGCGCGCCGCCTTATTTTAAATAGCCCTCATACCCCAGCTTGAGCAATATCCGTTGCACCGCCTCATCAATGCCGATGTCTGAGGTGTCGATCGCCAGTTCAGGGGTTGGCGGCGCTTCGTAGGGATCGGATACGCCGGTGAATTCTTTGAGTAGGCCAGCGCGGGCTTTAGCGTACAAGCCTTTACGGTCACGCGATTCGCACACTGCTATGGGGGTAGCGACATGCACTTCAAAAAAGCCGCCATACTGTTCAATGATGCGCCGTACATCCTGGCGCGTTGCCTGGTAGGGCGCGATCGGCGCGCAAATCGCCACGCCGCGATGCTTGACGATCTCGCTCGCCACATAGCCGATGCGGCGCACATTTAAATCACGGTGGGCGCGCGAAAAACCGAGCTCGCTCGACAAATTTTTGCGCACGATGTCGCCATCGAGTAGCGTGATTTGCCGCCCGCCGATCTCCAGCAGCCGCGCCATCAAGGCCTTAGCGATGGTTGACTTGCCCGCGCCGGATAAACCGGTAAGAAACACGCAAAATCCTTGCGCATGGCGCGGCGGATAAGCGCGTCGCAAGACCGCGATTACCTCGGGAAAAGAAACTTCGGCGGGAATCTCCAAGCCCAGATCGAAGCGGCGATGCATTTCTTGCGACGCGAGGCAGGACGCTTCTTCGAGGCTAATTAAGTGCACGCCCACGATCTCGTGGTAAGGCTGCAACGCCACCTCCGATACGCCTTCCACGATCACATGGGTGCAGCCGTAATTACGCGCCACGATGGCCTTGAGTAGCCCAAGGCGCAAACCCGCGCCATGCGGCGGCAAGGGCAGTAATGCCAGCGCCGTGCTGGCTGCGGGAAAGCGCGGCAAAGCGGCTTGATAGCCATGAATATGCGCAAAATATTCTGCTTCGTCCGCCGGGATCTCGCCCACCACCGGGTGCAGTAACACATTCACTTCATGCTTGTGTGCGGTCTCGACGATAAATGCGTGCTGGGCGCTGAACAGCGCCCCCTCCGACTGATACGCCAGCACCCGGCGCCAGCCGCGGCGCGCAAACTCGCGGCGCATTTCTTCCGGCGTTAAGCGCAAGGCCGTGAAATCGTGGTGCTGCGGCAAGGCGATGCCGTCGATCGCGCCGCCGATATACCGCTTGCCCCTATCTGCCGCCCATACCTCTCCCACCGTCAACAAGGCGAGCAAGAAGCCTTCCGGATCGCGTAGCGCAATACGTTGGCCAAGCGCCAACGCAGCGCCGATTTTTTCCGGCGCATCGAACGTGATCGGCACCGGCCAAAACGTGCCATCGCTCAAGCGCATGGTGGTGGTCACGCTTTCGTAATCGGCGCGCTGCATGTAGCCGGTCAACGGCGAGTAGGCGCCGCTGATAAGCATTTCCAATTCCGCTGTCTGCCTATGGTCGAGATCGAGCGAAATCAGATCGCGCGCCGCCTGCTTCAATTCGGCGGCACGCTCCACGCTTGCGAGTAAGGGAACCAGCTTGCCGGTATAGGAGGAAATGAGCATATCCACATCAAGCCGAGCGCAATGCCCGGTAGCTTGTGTCAAATAAGTGGAGAAATCGCGGCAATTCAGCCTCCGGCAAATGATTGATGCCCGCCGCGCCCTTGCGCCCGCCGCCGGTTTCGAACTGCGCACACAAGATATCGGCGCCCTGTTTGTTGCAAAGCGGCGCGCGCACACTCACCAAATAACCGCCGGCTTTTTGCGTCAACACCGCATGCGCTTGGTTCGGTGCGGAACTGGCGAGCGCATTGCCGAACACGCCCGAAACACGCCGCGCCCACGCCGTATCGGGCAGCATATATACCACCGCGATTTCGCTCGCCTGCGCTGGCCGCAACATGCGTACGCGTTCCATATCCTCGGCATATCCGCGCTGCAAGACTTGGAACACAGCCGACTCGCGTATAAAACCGAACGGATCAATGTGCCGATGCAGTTCGCGATATAACGCCGCCGGATGAAAAAACAAATCCTCCGGTGTTTCGCCGTAGCCATTGTAATTAAGGCATTCCCCGAGCGCTTGCAACTCGCTCAACGCTGAATCGGAAAGCCCAAGCGGCACGGATTCGCGCCGCGCCGTTTGCGCCAGATTGTCGCCGAACGCCCCCACCACCGCCCAGATCAAATACTGCCCGCCGAGATGCCGGTTTACCAACAGACTGGTACATACCTCGGCGCTGGTGTCGATATACGCTTGCAAATTCGCATGAGGAGGAATGTCAGCCGCTTGATGATGATCGAAATACACCACCTGTACGCCCGCATCGAGCAAGCGCAACAGGGCCGCGTGATTTTTGTTTAGCGACACATCGCACACCGTCGCCCGATCCCCGTGTTGCGCATTGACACGCGCTAATAACGCGATATCCCGCTTTACGCCAGTGACGAGGAACGCATCACGCGGCTCGGCCAAACGCAACTGGTGCAAGGCACACAAGCCGTCTGCATCACCGTTGAACACATCGAAATCGCTCACGCCGCTAACCGCTCCCTACAAAACGCTGATATGGCTAAATAGGGTATGAAACAACTTACCAAGCTACCCAATATCTCAACGTAACACAATTTTGTTCAAGCCCGATAGCGAGTAGCCAGATAGATATCTACCTTCCAGTTACTTGCGGGCTAAAATTCCAAGTAGATCAGATAGTGTTGCATTGACCCGTTGAACCCACCCCATCTTTCTTTAAGATTAACTATGCTTTTGGGTTATGATTTAATTACATGAACATCAAATTCTCTCGAAGCGTCCTAGGCTTGGCTTTAGCCGCCCTATGCCCTTTGCTGCTAAATGCTTGCTCCACCGGGCAGATCGTGGCGCGTTCCTCATTGGCGATTATAGACAGCGGCGTGACGGTAATGAACCGCGAAACCGACCTGGAGTTGGCCAAGGCTGCGATCCCCGCCAACCTCAAGCTTGTCGAAAGCCTGATCCAGGAACTGCCCACGGATCGTGAGTTAAGAATCCATGCTGCCCAAGGTTTTTACGGCTACGCCTTCGGCTTTGTCGAGGACGAAAGCCCGGAGCGTGCTTCCGCGCTGTATCGGAGAGGCCTGGCGCATGCGCTGGTGGCATTGCAAATAGCCGGCGTGAGGGAAGATGTCCTCGCCATGCCGCTGGGCACGCTGCAGAAAGCGCTGGCTGATTTAGACCGCGATGCGGTGCCCGCCCTATTTTGGGCGGCCTCGAACTGGGCCAAGTGGATTGATTTGAATCGCACCGACCCAGCGCGCATAGCCGAATTGGGAAAAGTAGAGGCGCTCATGCGACGGGTGCTGGCGCTTGATGAAACCTATTATTTCGGCGCTCCCCATATTTTCTTCGGGGTCTGGTATGGCGGACGTCCGCCTATGCTGGGTGGCGATTTCGCGCTTTCTGAAATGCATTTTGCGAAAGCACGCGACATCACGCACGGCAAATTGCTGGCTGTGGACTTGTTCTATGCGCAATATCTGGCAGTACAAGAAAGTAACCGCCGTGCATTTCACGACAAACTCACTGCGGTCGTCAGCGCACCTTTGGATCTATACCCGGAGATGGCGCTTGCCAACACAATCGCCCAACACAAAGCAACAATGCTGCTAAAAAAAGAGGATGAATTATTTTGAAAAAGCAGACACTGGCATTTTTCCTGTTCTTGCTGTGCGCCCTAACGGCACGGGCAGAAGAACCTTATGTGCTTAAATTTGCCACCCTTGCGCCAGTGGGTTCAACCTGGATGAACATTATCGCTGAATGGGCGAGCAAGGTGGATAAGGAAAGCCAAGGGCGGCTTAAGTTTAAATTCTATCCCGGCGGCGTTTCGGGTGATGAACCCGACATGCTGCGAAAAATTCGCTTTGGTCAACTCAATGGCGCCGCCATGACCGGGCATGGCATTGGCTATATTTATTCTCCGGCGCGTGTATTGGAAATTCCGTTTCTGTTTCGCACCTACGGCGAAGTCGATTATGTGCGCGCAAAGATGATGCCCGAAATTCGCGCCGGATTCCGCAAGAACGATTATGAACTGCTGGGGTGGATGGAAATCGGCTTTGTCCGGTTCTTCTCCCGCACGCCCATCCACTCCATGGAGGATCTTAAAAAACGCCGCATTTGGCTGTGGCAGGGCGACCCGCTGGGCATGGCGGTTTTCTCCGCCAGCGACATCTCGCCGGTTCCGCTACCGATTACCGAAGTATTCACCAGTCTTTCTACCGGCCTGATTGATACGGTCATCGCCCCGCCCCTTGGCGCTATCGCGCTGCAATGGTTCACCAAAACACCGTATATGACTGAAATCCCCATGGCGGATGGCATTGGTGGCTTGGTCGTGTCCAGCAAGTTTTTCAACAAACTGCCCAAGGACCTCCAAGAATTATTGCTGCGCACGGGCAATGAAGCCAGCGAAAAATTGCTGATTGAAACGCGCAAGGACAATGAAAAAAGCTTGGCGGTTTTAAAACAAAATGGCGTGACTTTTACCTTGGCCTGGAAAGACGTTAAAGAATCGGATGTGCTCAGCATTCGCGATCGTGCTGCGGCCGATTTAGCCAAGAGCGGCTACATTCCAGCGGATATATATGAACGCGCGCGCAAAGCGCTCGACGAATACCACCAAAAGAAAAAATCCCCTTGAAGGACGGCATCCAGAACGCCTCCTTGCCAGAAAAAATTGAGAATGTGCTGCTGCGCATTGAAAGTATAGTTGCCAGTGTTAGCTTGATGACGATACTGCTTCTATCCCTAATCGAGATCGGAGCGCGCAATTTTCTGCACACCGGCATCCCGAATGCCAGCATTGTGATTCAATACCTCGTACTGTGGGTTAGCTTCTTCGGCGCGGTGTTGGCGGTGCGGGGGCGCCACATCAAGCTAGACGTCGCCACTCTTTTGATCAGTGAAGCCTGGCGCAAAAAACTGGAACGCCCCATCTATTTTTTCTCCGCGCTGGTATGCGCCACGCTGTTCTGGGCCGCGGCACGCTTCTGGCAATCCGAGTGGGTAGCGGCTTCGCCGGAGGATCGCTGGGTTGCTGCTATGGGTATTATTTTCCCGGTTTGCTTCTGCCTACTCAGTTTGCATTTTGCTTTGCGCGGACTCATCGGCCCTTGTCCTGCTAAGCACCCCATATGATTGTCGGCATCGTCATTCTTTTGTTCGCGTTTGCGGCTTTGGGCGTGCCGCTGTTTGTCGTGCTCGGCGCGGGAAGCCTGCTGGCGGCATGGAAAGATAGTATCGACCCGGCCGTGCTAGTGGTGGAAATGATGCGGCTGGCCTCCTCCCCCAACTTGATGGCGATCCCACTGTTTACATTTACCGGTCTGGTACTTTCCGGCGGCGGGGCGGCGCAACGCCAAATTCGGTTATTCAATGCATTGTTCAGCTGGATGCCCGCCGGGCTGGCTGTAGTATCCGTGGCTTCTTGCGCCTTCTTTACTGCTTTTTCCGGGGCTTCTAGCGTCACCATTCTGGCGTTAGGTGGTCTGCTTTATGCCATGCTCACGCGTGAGGGTTATGGCCAGCGCTTCTCCTTGGGGCTGGTCACCTCCTCGGGTTCAATCGGCCTGCTATTCCCCCCTAGTCTCGTTGTGTTGTTGTATGGAATTGTGGCGGGGGTCAGCATCGAACAGCTCTTCATGGCCGGGCTTGTGCCGGGCATTTTGCTGCTTGTCATGCTATCGGTGTATTGCATGATCAAGGGCGCGAGTTTCGGCATCAAGCGGCAGCTTTTCTCTTGGGCTGAAGTCAGTGCCGCTCTGCGTGAAGGCATATGGGATGTCTTAATGCCCATCGGCATTATCGGCGGAATGCTCGGTGGCATCATTACCGTCACCGAGGCCGCCACCCTGGCAGCAGCCTATGCTTTGCTTCTGGAAACAGTGATCCACCGCACCATCCATCCGCTTTCTCATCTGCCGCACATTCTCACGGAATGCGCAATTCTTGTCGGTAGCATCGTCATCATCCTGAGCGTGGCAATGGGGCTCACCAATCTGCTCATCGACGCGCAACTGCCAATGAAAGTGCTGGCAGTGATGGAGAACAGCGTCACCGACAAGCTGCACTTCCTGTTGCTGTTGAACCTGTTCCTGCTCGCGGTGGGCTTCTTCATGGACATCTTCTCCGCGATCATGGTGGTGGTGCCGCTAATCCTGCCGCTAGCGCACCGTTTCGGTGTGGACCCCGTCCATTTGGGCATTGTGTTCCTGGCCAATCTGGAGATTGGCTACCTGCATCCGCCAATGGGCCTCAACCTATTCCTGGCCAGCCAGCGTTTCGGTGAGCCGATCATGAAGCTGTTCCGGGCAGTGTTGCCATTCCTGGGAATCATGCTGATATGGCTGCTGTTGGTGACATACGTACCGGAGATATCGCTGTGGTGGCGCAAAGCTGCTTAGACTATCCCGTTGTCGCTGTATTGGGAAAATTGACTGGCATGGATTCAGTCAAGAAGAGAATTTAAAGTCCCGTTCTGGAAATGAATACTGCCAGAACGGGGCTCCCGCCATTATTATTCCTGATTAGCAATGAAACTCAGCCAGATTAAACTAAGCCGGTTTGCCGACAAGGATGCCGGCGCTAGCGCTACGGTAGGGGCGAGGCATGCCTCGCCCGCACGAGATATATCTCGCCCCTACAATGAATACCGCATGCGCTGCGTAGCACCGGCTGGAAACCGGCAAGGTTGGCCAAGCTAGCAGTACGCGCAATGTGGAGTGGGCTCACCATTAACGAGTTCAGGGCGGCAGAGAATTGTTGCTAATCAGCTTATTATTTAAGCTTGCTCAAAATCCCCTTGGCTTCCTCAATCCCCGGGAATGCGGATTTCGAGTCAACCGCCTTCTGCAAATGGGTCTTCGCGGCTTGCATGTCACCCTTCTTGTAAAGCGCCATCCCCAGATGGTACTGAAAAAACATAAATTCAGGCGCTTTGTCGGCCGCCTTTTGCAGGAAAGGCAAAGCGCGATCGTACTGACCTAATTTAAAGTAAATCCAGCCCAGCGTATCGGCAAAAGCAGGGTTTGTCGAACTCTCGAAACGCTTGGCAATTTCTAATGCTTTGTCCAAGCTGGCTTTATCCCCTTTATCCGTCAGCAGAGAGGCCAAGTTATTTGCCGCCAGATCAATCCCAGGATTTTTCTGCAAGACTGCCGCATATTCGGCAATGGCCTTATCATTGTCACCTGAGCGCTGATAGTTTTCCGCCAAGGCGATGCTTAATCTCGCATCATCTGGAAGAGCAGCAAGCCCTTGCTGCAGGGTTTGAATCGCAGCTTTTGCATCACCACGCGCCAAGCTGAGATTCGCGAGATCCAAGTAAGCGGCTGACACTTTCGGGTTAATTTGGATAGCTTTACGGAACGCGCCTTCCGCCTCGGCCTGTTTCTTCTGATTGGCATAGACTTCACCCAGCAACAACTGCGCCATGAAGTTATCTGGCGCGGCTTGAATAGCCTGGTTAACGCGGGCAACCGCCTGGTCTCCCTTGCCTTGCACCATCAGCACATTCACCATCGCAGTTAGCGGCTCCATTGATTTGGGTGATTTGCTTAGCGCCATTTCAAACTCTGCGACAGCCTGGTCATATTTCTTCTGCGCCTGATAAATCTGGCCGAGCCGATAATAAGCCCCGGCCTGCTCAGGATAGGCAGCCTTGAGCTTTAACAAAGTTGTTTCAGCGCCGATTAAGTCATTTTTGGCAGTTTGTATTTCGGCCTTCGCCTCATAAATGCGCGGATTTTTAGGGTCAACAACTAGCGCTGCTTCAACCTCTCTCAACGCCCCATCATAATCCTTGCTGAAGTTCAGAAAATCCGCCATTGCCATGTGTAAGTTTGGGTTCTCGGGATATTTAGCAATGGCATCGCTTAATGTGCTCTTGGCTAACTGCGGCTCTTTATTCGCTAAATGTGCCTTGACCAGCAAACTGATTACCGGCACTGAATCCGGCTGATCTTTCAGCACACTGCGAAAATCGGCAATCGCGCTATTGGCATCTCCCTTGGCCATCGACATTTGCCCGCGAAGCAGCAGCGCCTGGTTATCCTTTGGATTTTCCTTCAGTACTTCTGCAACCAGTTTCCCTGCTTCTTCTGTCTTGCCAGTCTGTATGTCTAAAGCAGCCAACTGGTTTCTGGCTTTCAATCCCTCGGGCCCGGTTTTATCCAGATCAATGATGTCTTGATAAGTCTGCCGCATCTTATCCTGCTTGTTTATCGCCTGATAAAGACTAGCCAAGCCAAAACGCAGCTTGTATGCCTTAGGCATAGCTTGAATTGCCGCCAGCAATTCCTTTTCAGCTTGATCCACACTCTTTCTGGATACCAAAAACTCTGCCAGCAATAAATAACTCTGCTCGTTCTTTGGATCAACCTGAATCGCATCACGCAAGGCTTTCTCAGCTTTATCCGCTTGGTTGGTACGCGCGTAGAAAGTTGCCAAACTTGTGCGGTATTCCAATTTTTTAGGATCGAGCGCAACAACTTCAAGCAATTGCTGCTCGGCTTTTGCAAGGTCTTTATGCTTGAGGAAATACGAAATCAGATCCATGCGCAACGAAACATTCTTAGGGTCGGCCTTGATACCATTCCCCAGCGCTTCCTGCGCTTTCACATCATCACCTTGTTTGCTATACAACGTTGCGAGCAGGCTCACGGCCTCGAACTGCGTGGGATCGGCGGCGATAACTTGGCTTACCTGTTGAATAGCACCCGGCGCATCCCCCTTGCGCGCCATCAAGGCCGCCTTCAGGGTAAGGGCTGCGGGATCTGCCGGTTTCACCGCGAGAATTTCACTCACCAACTTTTCCGCTTTAACAGCATCACCGGACAATAGAAAAAACTTCCCTAACTTAGCCTTGGCTTCAAAAAGCTGCGGGTTTAACTCCACAGCCTTCGCGTAGTCAGCAAAAGCCTTTTGCCATTGCTGCTGTTTCTCTTCCAGCAAGCCCATCATGTAATACCCGCCGGCGTTTTTGGGATCAATCTGCAACACGTTTTTAAACTCGACCCGGGCTTTGTCAAAATCCGCCTGCTCCAAATAGGCCTTACCCTTTCCCATGTGCTCGGCTTCGCGTTCTTTCTTGCCACCGCAACCAGACAAGACAATCGGGGCGGCCAACAACAACGCCGTCAGCCAAGTGGTTTTCTTATTCAACTTCATGGCGCTCCTCCAAAATTTGATCATAATAATGTCGCTCGCGTAGCCAATACTAGCAGTGTCGCGCAGATAACTGGTCGCAAGAGATTCCACCGCCGCAAAATATTGGTTAAAACGAGTTCGATGCCGTAAAACAAGATCATTACTTTAATAACACCCTCACCCAAACTAGCATTCTGCAAATGGACACCGGGCAGTTTAGGCACGATAACCGCGATCAAAATGACTAGAAAATCCATGGGCGTCATCCGGAACCTATCCGCTTGGGCGAAACGGAAGCCAATCCCGATTGCGACTGCCAGCATCACGAAGAAAATGTTGCCATACAGTGCATATTCTACGAGCGGTCCCGGCGCTTCCTGCGCCAGGTAAACCACAAAAACGGCTGCGATATAAGCAATCGCGCGCTCAATGATATTGAAAGGTTGCCCACTGCGCATGAAATAAAGCACTAGCAAAACACTGAGTAGCCCCCAAGCCAATACACCGATATCCAAGGGCACGCTGCTAACAAACATAGCGACTAGCAGCAAATATAGTGCAATGGAAATGGCCGCGAAATAATGCGCCACCTTCAGCAAGCGCTGACTCTCACGCAACCATAGAAACCCGCGCCCAATAAGCGAATTCTGCTGCCCGCCCCGGGAAGCAGGCACGTGCCAGCCTGCCCGCGTTGCATTGCGGAAGAAAACGATCACGGCTACACAAAACAAGAGGTACAAGCCAATGATCAGCGAATCTGCTTGGAATCGTAAGAAGTAGGCGCCCAAAACCAAAATCGACTGCACCAGATAAATCAGAAATACTGCTTGGTAATGGTCAAAGCCCAACACCAATAGTTTATGGTGAATATGATTCTTGTCTGGCGAGAAAGGCGAGCGCCCCTCATAAATCCGTTGCCCCATCACCATCAGCGTGTCCAATATCGGCAAGCCCAAAATCATTATCGCCACCGCGGGACTCAGTGCGGGATTCACTTCCTGTGTCAGACGTACCACTAACACGCCAACTGAAAATCCCAAAAACTGGCTGCCGCCATCGCCCATGAAAATACTGGCGGGATAAGTGTTATAACGCAAAAACCCGAGAATACTTCCCATCACCGATACCGCAATCACCATCAAATCCATGCCGTCTACCATGTACGCCAAGACGGCAATCATCCCCAGGCTAAGCAGCGTTGTGCCCCCAGCTAAACCATCTAACCCATCCGCCAAATTAATGGCGTTGGTGATACCCAGTAGCGCAAATATCGTCAACGGAATACCGACATACCCAGGCAATGGATCAACACCCCAGAATGGCACAAACTTAATCACCACCCCACCGTACAAAACCACGATTAATACCGCGATGATCTGCCCAAGAAACTTCAAACGGTAATCAAGATTATTTCGATCATCCCAAACACCAAAAAACAGGATGACCAGAATTCCCACAATAAATCCAACGATTTCCCTCTGCGGCGTTAACCACATCACCATCGGCAACAATGCGCCCGCCACCATGGCGACACCACCAATTCGAGGAATGACCTCGGTGTGCACCTTGCGCGCATCGGGCACATCGACCACGCGTAACCACGCCGACGACCGCATCAGTGGGGGGATCAACACCATGGTCACAAAGACCGCGATGATGAAGCAAAAAAACAAGATCACTTCATCATCCTATTCGGGGATATAGGCTGGCAATTGTTGGCTAACCGCCTTAGTAAAAGCGACCAGTTGCTTGTCTGCATCCTCCAGACTTTCACCGGGGTTAACAAATGCGGTCAAACGCACCAGCGAACCATCGGTACGGTTCCGGGTGAGCGCATCCCAGAACAAATACCACTTCACAAGGTATTCGTTGGTAATGACACGGCCACGTTGCTGAAACCAGTAATACACCAATTCTTTAGTATCCCCTTTTTGAATAACGGTTCGATTGACGCGTAGCGGATGGCCGGCGACGCTGACACCATCGATTGTGCGTTGCGTCAGACTGGTAATTTCCCAGCCCCCGCCTGGAATACAAGTGCGGGGAGAGTGAGCCGATTCGCCCTTGCGTTGAGAAGCA
>JANYAU010000046.1 GCA_025361165.1 Betaproteobacteria bacterium
GGCTTCGGTTGCGGTGCGCGCGCACGCGGCGGGCATGTTGGTGACGCAGTAATGCACCACGCCTTCTTCGAGGTAAGTGGGTGCGCTATGGGTAGTGGGGCGCGAGGTTTCGGTCGAGCCGCCTTGGTCGATTGCCACATCCACCAGCACCGCGCCGCGCTTCATGCTTTTCACCATATCGCGCGTGACCAATTTGGGCGCACGTTTGCCCGGAATATAAATCGAGCTAATGAGCAGATCGGTGTCGCGCGACAATTCAGCAATAGCGTGCGGCGCGGAGTAGCGGGTCTTGAGTCGCGGCCCGAACACGTCGTCGAGATAGCGCAGCCGCTGCAAGTTCACATCGAGGATTGTGACGTCCGCGCCTAAGCCCAATGCCATTTTTGCGGCTTGCGTGCCGACCGTGCCGGCGCCGAGAACCAGCACTTTGCCAGGCTGCACACCCGGCACGCCGCCCAGCAAAATACCCGCGCCACCCGCGGCCATGTGTAAATAATTTGCACCGACATGCGCGGCGATGCGGCCAGCGATCTCGGACATCGGAATTAAAAGCGGTAATCCACCGCTGGCGTCGGTTACGGTTTCATAAGCGACGGCGAGGATTTGTTTCTCGATCAAGGCGCGCGTGAGTTCGAGCGATGCGGCAAGATGAAAATAGCAGAACAGCACTTGACCGGGGTGCAATAGCGCCAATTCGGCAGGCTGCGGTTCTTTGACTTTCACCACCAGCGGACAGGCGTATACGGTTGCCGCATCCGGCGCGATGCGCGCACCAGCGGCCACGTAGCGGGCATCGTCAAAGCCGATTTCGGCGCCGGCGCCGGCTTGCACACGCACTGCGTGTCCAGCCGCAACCAAGGTGTGTACCCCTGCGGGTGTGACGCCGACGCGGAATTCGTGATCTTTGATTTCTTTAGGGACGCCGATCAGCATATTAAATTTCCACTTGCGAGCCGAGTTCGATGACGCGATTGGTTGGAATCTTGAAAAAGCTCATCGCGCTTTCCGCGTTGCGTGCCAGGGCGATGAAGAGGTGTTCGCGCCACAGCGCCATGCCGGGGATGCCGGTGGAGATAATCGTCTCGCGGCTTAAGAAGAACGAGGTTTGCATCATGTTGAATTCGAGCCCGAAGGGTTGGCAGGCGGTGAGCGCCGCCGGCACATCGGGTTCATCCTTGAAGCCGTAGTAGGCATAGAGACGATAGAAACCGTTACCCATGTCTTCCACTTTTACGCGTCGCTCCGCCGGCACATAGGGCTGATCTTCGGTGAGCACGGTCAGGAAGATGACGCGCTCATGCAGCACTTTGTTGTGCGCGAGATTGTGCAAGAGCGCGTGCGGTACGCCTTCGCGGCTGGCGGTAAGAAACACCGCAGTGCCGGCGACGCGGGTCGGCGGATGCGCCATTAAGCCTTGCACGAAAGGTTCCAGTGCGATGGCGCCGGTTTGCAGGTGCTGCAATAAAATTTGCCGGCCGCGCTTCCAGGTAGAAAGTACCGTGAACACCAATAAGCCGATTAGCAGCGGGAACCAGCCACCTTGAAACAGCTTGGTCGAGTTTGCAATAAAGAAGGCGAGATCCACCGTGAGAAAAACCACCAGGCCGGCGATGGCGATGTAGCGATTCCAGCGCCACAGACTCAGCACCACCACGAAGCCCAGAATGGTGTCGATGGCCATGGTGCCGGTCACGGCAATGCCGTACGCCGCGGCGAGATGACTGGATGTGCCAAAGCCGAGTGCCAGCGCAACAATGCCGACCAACAGCGCCCAATTGATGAAGGGAATGTAGACCTGGCCGATTTCGTGTTCCGAGGTATGGATGATCTGCATGCGTGGTAAATAGCCAAGCTGGATCGCTTGCCGCGTGACGGAGAACGCGCCGGAGATCACCGCTTGCGACGCGATAATGGTTGCTGCCGTGGCGAGGCCGATTAAAGGGAACAAGGCCCACTCCGGCGCTTGCAGATAAAACGGATTGACGACTGTTTTTGGATCTTGGATCAGCAAGGCGCCTTGGCCGAAATAATTCATCAACAACGCCGGGAACACGAACCAGAACCAGGCCAAGCGGATGGGGCCGCGCCCGAAGTGGCCCATGTCGGCATACAGCGCCTCGGCGCCGGTCACGGCCAATACCACAGCGCCCAACACTAGAAAGCCGTAACCACCGTGTTCGGAAAAAAAGTAAAAGGCGTAATAGGGATTCACCGCAAACAGCACTTCGGGTGTGTGAATGATGTTACTCATGCCGAGCACGGCCAAGGTGAGAAACCACAGCAGCATGATCGGCCCGAACCAGATGCCGACCTTGCGCGTGCCGCTGCGCTGAATAACAAACAACAAGATCAACACGATTAAGGCGATGGGCACGACCAGCGGTTCCAGCGACGGGGCGGCCACTTTCAATCCCTCCACCGCCGAGAGCACGGAGATGGCAGGTGTGATCATGCCGTCGCCGTAAAATAGCGAGGCACCGAAAATACCCAGTGCCAATAGCCACCAACTCTTGCGCGTATGGCCGGGCACGGCGCGTTTCACTAAAGCGATCAAGGCCATGATGCCGCCTTCGCCGTTGTTGTCGGCGCGCATGATGAATATTACATACTTGAGCGATACCACAATCAGCAGCGCCCAAAATACCAGCGACAAAATCCCCATCACATTGTCCGGCGTGACGGCCAAGGGATGATGGCCAGCGAACACTTCTTTCATGGTATAGAGCGGGCTGGTGCCGATATCGCCGAAGACCACGCCGATGGCGGCGACCGCCAAGCCCATGCGGCCTTGGCGTTGTTGTTCCGGTTGCTGTGGGGAGTTCATACCGATTCCATGTGCGTTTCTGTCAGGCTCGGTGCACACAAAGCTTGAATGGCTTCGGGCACCAAGTCCGGGCCGCGATAGATCAGCCCGGTATAAATTTGCACTAATTGCGCCCCGGCTTCGATTTTTTCGCGCGCGTCGCTGCCGTTCAAAATGCCGCCAACGCCGATAATGGGCAACGCCCCGGCAAGCTTCTCATGCAAAGCGCGAATCACTGCGGTGGATTTTTCCTTCATCGGTGCGCCGCTCAAGCCGCCGGCTTCGTTGCCGTGCGGCAGATGGGTGACACCGTCGCGCGCGAGCGTGGTGTTGGTGGCGATCACGGCATCGATTTTATGCCGCAGCAGGCGCTCACTGATGATTTGAATTTGCGCATCGTCCAAGTCCGGCGCGATCTTGAGCGCGAGCGGCACGTATTTGCCGTGTTGATCGGCGAGCCGGGCCTGCTCGTCTTTGATCTGTGCCAACAAAGCATCGAGCGCATCCGCACCTTGCAGTTCACGTAAGTTTTGGGTATTCGGCGAGGAAATATTGAGCGTGACATAACTGGCGTAAGGATAGACTTTACGCAAACACGCCAGATAATCTTCCGCCGCGTGCTCAATCGGCGTGTCGAAGTTCTTGCCGATATTGATACCCAAAATGCCGTGATAATTCGCACGCTGCACGTTCTCGATCAACTGATCCACGCCGTGATTATTAAATCCTAAGCGGTTAATCAGTGCGTTGGCTTCGGGCAAACGAAACATACGCGGCTTGGGGTTGCCCGGCTGCGGGCGCGGCGTCACCGTGCCGATTTCGAGGAAGCCGAAACCCAACGCCGCAAGGCCTTTGATGCACTCGCCGTTTTTGTCCAGGCCGGCGGCCAAGCCCACCGGATTGGGGAAGGTCAGCCCCATCACGGTGCGCGGCGCGCACTCGGGCCGGGTGGGGAGAGCGAAGGATAAAAGTCCGGTGCGCGCAACGCGGGCAAGGCCATGAATCGTAAGATCGTGAGCGGTCTCGGGATCGAGAGAAAACAGCAGCGGTCGAGCAAGGCAATAAAGCATCCGCGCATTTTACCATTTGCAGTGCGCGGCGGCTTTCGCTATGTTACGGGGCTAGCTTAGAGGAAAAACCATGAAACACGAGCCAAGCCGCGCCTACGAGTCCGAAGTGGACACCCTCATGCGCAAAATGCGCCAAGACCCCAAAATTGAAGCCGAGCGCCAGCGCAATTATCAGCATTGGTGGCAGCCCATACCGGGGATACGCGATGCCTCTTCACCGGCCGAGGAAGTCGAGACCCAGCCGATGGAGCGCGATATGGCCTACACCAGCCGTCGCTCGCAGCCACAGGGTGGGCGCAAGTAGCGCAACGATTTAAGTCAAAATTATTTTATCCATTTCGCGTAGAGGTTTTATCTAGAAGCGGCGGTGGCATTCCCGCGTAGAATGCCGGGTCTCGCTTCAACCAGGAAATACCCCCATGAAAAAAACTGATCTGGAAAAAAACAAAGGTTTTAAAGTCAGTAGCCGAATGAACCAGGCCGGCACGCCCGCGCGCTTCGGCAAAGAGGCAGGCGCCGTGCCCGATCGGCGCGAACAGCGCAAGCTAGATCAGGCGCAAGGGCTAGTGCCCTTCGCGGTCAAACTTAACGCGGATTTGGTGAAACAAATTCAGGTGCTGGCACAAGAACGCCAGAGCGGACTGAACGAAGTGGTGGCCGAGTTGCTGAAAAAAGGTTTGGAAAGCTAAGACGGTTAACGCGAAGCGATGCCGATGTAATGACTTGTTTTCACACTGTGGCAAAATCCTTATGCGCTGTTCGCGCGCTGCTTCAACCAGAGCAGCGCGATCGCCAGCGTAACCACACTGAGAAAAGGCAGCGCGAGTTGGTTGAGCGCGCTCCATCCCGCGTGCGTGATGACCATGCCGGCAGTCAAAGAGGAAGCCGCCATCGCGACGAAGACCAAGAAGTCGTTGATGCCCTGGGCCTGGGCGCGTTCCGTGGGCGCATAGCATTCGGTGAGCAGCGTGGTGCCGCCGATGTACAGGAAATTCCAGCCCACGCCCAGCAGTACCAAGGCGAACCAGAAGTGCATCAAAGAAACGCCCGCGCTGGCGATGAACACACAGCCAAACATCAGCGCTGCGCCGGTCAATAAAATATTCAACACACCAAAACGCTTAATCAGCGAGCCGGTGAAAAAACTTGGCGCGAACATGCCGATCACATGCCACTCCAGTATGAATGCCGCGTCGTTGTAGGGATACTTGCAAATGGCCATCGCCAGCGGTGTGGCGCTCATCAGTAGATTCATCACACCATAACCGACGACCGCCGCCAGCACGGCGACGACGAAAGCGGGTTGGCGCAGGAGCTGCATCAAAGGCCGACCGGACGTGTGCTTTTCTTCGGCGGAAAGCGCCGGTAATTGCAAGCGGCTGGTAACGATGATCGCAGCCAAAGCGAATATGGCCAGCAAACCAAAGGAGGCGAGGAACTCCGGCGCCATCAAATCACGCGTGAGCTTGCTCGTCTCGGGACCGAGCACCCCGCCGACGATACCGCCCGCCAGCACCAGCGAAATCGCCTTGCTTCTGAAATCGTCGGAGGCCATGTCGGCAGCGGCAAAGCGATAGTACTGGGCAGCGGCGTTATAGATACCGGACAAGAACGCGCCGAGGCAGAGCAAAAGAAAGCTCTGCATGCCAATCGCCAAGGCGCCGGTCGCCGCACCCAGCATGCCGAGACCGCCGCCCAGCATAAAACCCGCGCGCCGGCCATAGTGTTTCATGAAGTAAGACGCGGGCAAGGTCGACAGCGCCGAGCCCACCACATAAGCAGTGATTGGCAGCGTCGCCAGGCGCTTGTCCGGCGCCAGCGCAAACCCGGTAAGACTGTTGATCGCAACGAGCGTGACGCCATTGGTGAGCAGCAGCGCTTGGCAGGCGGCGAGCAGGCCGACGTTTTTCTTGATGCGATCCATGGAGGAAGAATATCAGATTGGGCTAGCGAAAAGATTGGCGCTAGCGCAGGGGGTTCAGATTGGCTTGAATGAAACGACGGTGGCTAACGCGCGCCGGGGTCGATGCCGATGCAGACCAGAAGGTTGGCGAGAACATAATGCAATTACGCAAGCTTGACTCCATCAGTAGGGTGAACCGCTATGGAGTGGGAGCCGCCGAGGGACTATTTCAAGCCGCAGCAGGAATGATCTCTCGCTCGATGCGCTTGGCGTTTTCAATCTCCGCCACCCGCAAGTCGTAAGCCGCTTGCAAATTCATCCATGAACGAGCGTCGCCGCCAAAGTAGCGCGCCAGCCGCATAGCCGTGTCCGCCGTGACGCCGCGCCGCTCGCGCGCAATATCGTTGATGCGTGGCGCGGGTACATTCAGCGCCTTTGAGAGCGCGTTAGCGCTCATACCAAGCGGAATTAGAAAATCCTCTCGCAGAATTTCGCCGGGATGCACCGGCCGCATGCCGTTCTTAAACATAATCGTTCTCCGTCAGTGGTAGTCCACGATCTCGACGTCTTCCGGGCCAGCCTCCGTCCAGCGGAAACACACGCGAAACGGATTGTTAACGCGGATGCTGTATTGCCCAGCGTAACAGAAGCTCTTGATCATGCGGTAACGTTAAACGGCAAGAATAGGGCGCGGTGCGTAAAGCTATTCGGGCAGAGTTCCTGCGGAGAGGTGGGGAAGGATGGGCCTGGCTGGTTCTTGCGGACAGTAAAGTAAAGGCCCTTTTTTTATAGGATAACTATTTTGGGCAACACCAAACCCAACGGCCCGGTTGAGCGTTGGGTTTGCTGTGGCAGGAAATATTAGACCGTTTTGCGCCGTCTCCTCGCAGCGGCCAAGCCGGCCAAGCCTATTCCCAGCAAGACAATTGAGGCGGGCTCGGGAACGCTGGCGCCACCCGCAGTGCTCAAGGTAGCGGCAATGCCGGTGGAGTCAAAGAAGAAGCTATTGTCCGTGCCGAAGCCGACGGCAAAATCAATCAAATCCCCCGCAGTGAGGGACAAGGTATTGCCAAAGCTGGACGTGCTTCCCCCGGTGATATTCGCCGTAAAAATCGGTGTGCCGTTGTTGAGGATGTGGACATCGGCCCCGCCACGGTCGATGCCGCTAAAGATCGAGGACAGTACGTAGCTCCCCGTGCTGGGCGTAGTGAACCGATAGATGCTGAACTCACCGCTCGGACCGGGGTGAAACGCCGCCGTATGTGCTGGCGTCACACCGATTGTGCTTGCCGTCGGATTAATCCAATCGGCCGGAGCGCCTAGGGATTGCACCACTGTTGATCGCCAAATCTCGTATCCCGACGTAACAGGTGAATCGTAAAGGTTGAGCGCCCCGCCTAGAGTGGTTTCATAGCCATAGGTCCATACCCCGTTCGGGTTTGAAGCTAATGAAAAATCGCTGAATACATCATATACCGTGGCCTGGGCAGCGGATGTGAGGGATAGCACGAACAAAGCAGTGCTTAGTTTCGCCCTCAGCGATGGGGTTTTATGGGTAGATTTGTTGAACATGGTAATTTCCCTTAATGTGAGTTCGTCGCACTGCTAAGCAACAGCACACTTCATGCCATTTATAACAAGGTTATAATTCTAATGAGATTTTATGACTACGATGGAGTTTATGTGGCGAAGCTGTAAAAAATGGGAGAGAGGAATCTTACAAAAATCTTTCAGATGAGTCATAGGTGCAACTCTTCGCACCGTTGGCCGAATGAATTTGGCCCTACGCAGTACGAACCTGAAGTGCCAAGCGATGTTAAGGACTTAACGATTGATAAATGGCTTGCGTTGCGGCGGCGGGTTGGGCGCCCGAGCTTGCGGCGAGCATACGCTGACAGCGTTCATAAGCAGCGACGGCTTCTGATGACAGCCCCTGCTGTTGGTGGCAAACCATCAGGCGTTGATAGAATTTTTCTGGCAGAGGATCGGCTTCCAAGGCCCGTTCATAACAGTCAACGGCTTGCCGCCACTGCTCGCCCCTTGTATGTCGCAAAATAGGGTTGTAGGTTGGGAAGCATGAGATCGCATGCCCCTGGTACTGCGTAGTGGTAAGTACGTGGGAGAGCGAAGATCCATGCTCCCTTTTTTTGGTAACTATGTTGTGTAAACCCGAACGG
>JANYAU010000059.1 GCA_025361165.1 Betaproteobacteria bacterium
TTCCAAACGCATAGTGCTCGGCATCACCGGCGGCATCGCTGCCTACAAGGCAGCGGAACTGACACGCCTATTGCTCAAAGACGGACACGACGTGCAAACAGTGATGACTGAAGCAGCAATGCATTTCGTCGGCACCGCGACGTTGCAAGCGCTCTCCGGCAAGCCGGTGCTTACCCAGTTGTGGAATGAGTCCAGCGGTAATGGTATGGCGCATATCGACCTGTCGCGCGCTGCCGACGCGATCTTGATTGCACCGGCCAGTGCGAACTTTATCGCCAAACTCGCGTACGGCCTGGCCGACGATCTGCTCTCCACTTTATGTCTCGCCCGAGCCTGCCCGTTGGCGGTCGCACCGGCGATGAATAAGCAAATGTGGGACAACCCAGCCACCCAGCGCAACCTGGCGCAGATTCGCCAGGACGGCATCGCGATATTCGGCCCGGCCAGCGGCGAGCAGGCATGCGGCGAGTTGGGTATGGGGCGCATGCTTGAGCCGGAAACGCTAGCGATCGAACTCGAAGCCTTGTTCCAAACCAAGCATCTTGCGGGGAAATGCGTGCTCGTGACGGCGGGGCCGACCTATGAGCCGATCGACCCGGTGCGCGGCATCACGAATCTGTCTTCCGGCAAGATGGGGTACGCGGTGGCGCGCGCGGCGTGGGAAGCAGGTGCGGAGGTGCTGCTCATCTCTGGGCCGACCGCGCTCGCACCGCCGCCTAACGTGCGCGTGATCCAGGTCACCACGGCGCAAGAAATGCGCGATGCGGTGATGCGTGAGATCCAGCGCATGGATATATTCATCAGCGTGGCGGCAGTCGCCGATTATCGCGTGGCGCAAACGGCGCAACAAAAAATAAAGAAGCAAGACACCGCGCCCACGCTCACCCTCACACCCAACCCCGACATCTTGGCGGAAGTCGCGGCGCTGCCGAAGCCGCCGTTCTGCGTCGGCTTCGCAGCAGAAACTGAAAATCTAGCGGCGCACGCCGAAATCAAGCGTATCAAAAAAACCTTGCCGCTGATTGTCGCCAACATCGCGCAAAATACCTTGGGACAAGACGAATCGGAATTTATTTTGATCGATGCGCACGGAACACATACATTGCCGTGTGATAAGAAAATCCTTCAAGCACGAAAGCTTATCGCACATATCGCAAGCTTGTTGTGAAGTACGGCTTCGGCACATCGCTTTCCGCTGCGCGCCACCTGCTGCATAATGATTACCGGGAAAAAATCATTGAATCCGGCCCACACAAGCTGCAAAAAAAGAAAATTATTCTGTGCAAAAAATTGACCTCATGATCCTCGATCCACGTATCCAGGATCAACTGCCTGCCTATGCCACGCCCGGTTCCGCCGGCATGGATTTGCGCGCCTGCATCGATGCGCCCATCACGCTCCAAGCAGGGCAGACCGAACTCATTCCCACCGGTATGGCGATGCATATTGCAGACCCCGCCTACGCCGCCATCATCCTGCCGCGCTCGGGCCTGGGTCATAAGCACGGCATCGTGCTCGGCAACTTGGTGGGCTTGATCGACTCGGATTACCAAGGCCAGCTCTTCGTCTCGTGCTGGAATCGCGGCCAGACAACGTTCACCATCAACCCGATGGAACGCATTGCGCAACTCGTGATTATTCCGGTCGCGCGCGTGGATTTCAACATCGTCGCCGCGTTCGGCGCAAGCAAACGCGGCGACGGTGGATTCGGCAGCACCGGCAAGCATTAAAAGTAAGTCACCATAACGATAACGCCGGCTCGCAATCATGCCGGTTAAGCAAATCGCTTATGCGATTGGGCAGGCTACGCGGAGTGTAGCAGAGGATGCAGTCTTCTTTAGCGCGCATTGTCATCGCGGCGTTTCTAGCCGTGCTCACGCTCGCCACGCTGGCGGGTTGGGTGCTGTATCGCGCTACGCTAGAACGCGAACAGCAGACAAGCCAGCGTCCGCCTGCCTATGCCGGCACCCTGCTTGCGAGCCAAGTCAGCGCCATCACCCGCGACTGGAGCCGTGCCACCCAAGCCATTGCCCAATCGCAACTGGCGCAGCGCTTACTCCAAACCAACAATGAAGCAGAGCGGCGCGAACAGCTCACCTTGCTCACCGGCTTGTACCCGAATTTGGGTGCAGTGCAACTGATCAGCAGCGATCAAGCAAGCGGCCAGACGCTAATTCTGGAGATGCTGGGCGCGCAACAAAAACACATGATCGAAAAAGCGCGTGCGGCGCAAGCTGGCGTAACCGCGGTGCATGTCGAACCGCTGGTTCTCACCTTGAGCGAGCCGGTGCGCAATACACAGGGCGCGATCATCGGCTTTGTCTTGGTGGAACGCGATCTCACTGAAGTGCGCGAACTGTTCAATCAAAGCCCGCTCATCGATGGCTATGCTGAACTGCAACAAGTGAATGGCGTTTCCGACACGCTACTCAAACGTGGCAACGAACAACTTAAAATGAGCGGCGCGCCACAGCTGATTCCACTGGCCCGGACGCCGTGGCGCTTAGCGCTATGGACGCGGCCAGCAGCAGGCGGGTTCGCACGCGACCTCAACCGCAGCTACCAAATTATCGGCGGCGTGCTCGCGCTGCTGATCGCACTCGTGTTCGGCATGGCTTACGCGGTTAGCAACAGCACCCTGCAAGCCGACTTAAGCGCGCTGACCAAGCTCTTTTCAGACATCACCCACGGGCGCATCCGTAAGCACTACGATATCGAATTGAAAGAACTGCGAAACAGTTACCACATCATGTATCAGCTAGCGAAAATGATGGTCAACAAACATCTGCGCGCCATCAGTTCCGCCGGTACCGATCATCTTTCGCAAGTGAATAACCGGCGTAGCTTCGAAGCCAAACAACATGAAGTGTTCGGACGCGTCAAGGAGGGCTGGGCGCATAGCCTGCTGATTCTCGATATCGACAATTTCAAATACGTCAACGACACTTTTGGCCATGACGCGGGAGACCAGTTGATCGTGCAGTTCGGCAAAGCGCTGAAAGATCATCTGCGCGCCAGTGATTTTGTCGCGCGTCTAGGCGGTGATGAGTTCTGCGTCATCTTTCCCAATACGCCGCTCAAAAAAGCGACTGAATTGGCAGAGCGGCTGCGTGACAATCTGCCCCACAAGATGGAATTATTGCCGAATGTGATTCACGCCGCATCGTGGAGCGGTGGCTTGTCCGAATACAGCCGCCTTGATCAATCCGAGAATGCAGCGCTGTCGCGCGCCGATCAAGCGTTGCTCGACGCTAAGCGTGCGGGGCGCAGCCGCACGGAAATCAAAGCCGCCGCGTAATAATCCGACACCTAAGGGGCACCCAGCGCTCAAGTGTAGTAGCTCGGACTTAATCAGACAGATAGTGTCAGAACTTCAAATTCTGGAAATGGCACAGTTCTGCCAGTCACGATGGTCGGTTCCCGACTCGAAACAGCCGTCATAGTTTGCTCGTTGTATGTCCGTTTTGCAGTGCCAGCTCAACCGGTCAATCACTACCAGCTCTCTGGCTATCACTTTCGGCCAAGAAGCTGTCATTGGTTTTTTTGTGGTTTTCATAGTTGTGATGATGACGGCCGTGATAATGCTCTTTAAGCGAACACTCTAGCGTTGCGCCCTATGGACATGCTTGAGTCAAGATTGAGGGAAATCAACATTGAGGAGTAACATTCTTTGTTGTCGGCATCGGCGAAATCTTTTAAGGAGGGAGCAGTGTTCAAACGTATCTTAGTAGCAGTGGATGGAAGCCATACTGCGGATCAGGCTTTGCAGGAAGCGATTAAACTGGCCAAGGAACTCCAGGCACAACTGCGGATCGTGCACGCAGTCGATATCGTAAACATCAACCTAAGCACAGAGTTTCCTAATCCATCCGAGATTTCCGATGCTATGACCAAGAGCGGACAGGAAATCCTCCGCAAGGCAGAGGCTGTGGCGAGAGGAGCAGGGATATCGGTCGAAACCCGGCTGATCGAAATTGACACCCTTGGCCCCCGCATCCCGGAAATGATCGCGGCAGACGCCGAGGCTTGGCCTGCGGACCTTATAGTGATCTGCACACATGGCCGCCGGGGGCTGAGCCACCTGTTACTGGGCAGCGTCGCCGAGGGAGTGGTACGCGTCGCCACGAAACCGGTGCTGTTGATCCGCGGAAAATGACTCGTTCCCTCGGCTCGCACTGACACAGTCGAGACCGCGCAAATCTGGCCTTCTCACTGCCCTTCTCAGAGGATACTCCCCTGATCATCTGAAAATGCGCGACCACTCAATCCAGCGCGAGCCGTTAACAATCATGCTCCCCGGCTCGCGGCACAAGTATGCACTCCAAACTTCCCTATATCCGTAAAGAAGGATGGTTGCCATGCAATTGACCACAAAGAAATCCGAAACAGAGCCCCCGCGAGTGATGCCAGCAACTGCCAAGACATCTGATATCGTATCCGGATCTGTTCCTGCCACGCTCGCGGCGCTTAATGTGAACCCCGAAACAGGTCTCACGCATGCGGAGGTGGACACCCGTCGGAAGGAGCACGGCTACAACGAAGTAGCCGAACAAAAATCCCACCCGGTCCGCAAATTCCTCGGCAAGTTCTGGGGCGTGTCGGCATGGATGCTCGAACTGATTATGGTTTTGTCGGCCATCCTCGGGAAGTACTCGGACCTCGCTGTGGTGAGCGCGCTGCTGGTTGTCAATGCCGTGTTGAGCTTTATGCAGGAGCGCCGCGCCGCCGGCGTCGTTGAAACGTTGCGGCGACGCTTGCAGGTCAGTGCACGCGTGCTACGCGAGTCGATCTGGCAGGTCATTCCAGCAAGGGAGTTGGTCCCCGGTGACATCATCCGCGTGCGCTCTGGCGACATTATCCCGGCGGATGTAAAACTCCTCAGCGGAACGCTGAGTATTGACCAATCCGCTCTCACCGGCGAGTCGAAGGACGCGGACAAGGTACCCTCCGAAGTGCTCTCGTCTGGGTCAGTTGTCCGCCGCGGTGAAGGTAACGGTGTGGTCATCCTAACCGGGGCGAAGACCTACTTTGGCCGCACCACGCAACTGGTGCAGGAAGCGCGCCCGAAACTCCACATCGAAGCGGTGGTAGCCAAGGTAGTGCGCTGGCTGTTCGTCATCGTCGGTGCGCTGCTCGGCTTGGTGATCGTGCTGTCGCTGATCCGGCACGTGCCGCTGCTCGAAATGATTCCGCTCATGCTCGTGCTGTTGATGAGTGCGGTGCCGGTCGCCCTGCCTGTGATGTTCACGGTCAGCATGGCTGTCGGGGCGAAAGAGCTGGCGAAGCGCGGTGTGCTGGTCACACGTCTCAGCGCCACCGAGGATGCCGCGACGATGGACGTGCTGTGCGTGGACAAGACCGGCACGATCACGATGAACCAGCTGGCCGTCACCGGCGTGATCCCGCTGGAAAATGCGACGGAATCCGACGTGCTGTTTGCCGCCGCACTCGCGTCTCAAGAGTCTAACCAGGACCCGATAGACTTGGCATTCCTTACCGCGGCAAAAGAGCACCATGCCCTTGCTGACTCGGCTGCAGTCACGCCCATTTCCTTTACGCCGTTCGATGCAACAAACCGGCGGACTGAAGCCGTGGTTGAACAGAGCGGCCAGCGGCTACGTGTGATGAAAGGCGCCGTGCGCACCGTTGCCGAAGCCTGCGGGCTACAGCCTCCGGCGATCAAGGCATTGGAGGCGCGGGTCAGCGAATCGGCCCTGAAGGGATATCGGACACTGGCGGTAGCACGCGGACCTGAGACCGGCATCCCCGCATTGCTTGGATTAGTGACATTGTATGATCCGCCGCGGGCGGACGCCAAGCAACTCATCGCTGCACTGCACGACCTCGGCGTTTCGGTGAAGATGCTCACCGGTGATGCGCTGGCGGTGGCGAGTGAAATCGCGCAGGGAGTGGGACTGCCCAACATCCAGCGCGTGTCGGATCTGAAGGCCGCGAGCGCTCAGGCCGGCAACGAGGCGGTTGACTTGCTGGCGGGCGCCGATGGGTTTGCCGAAGTGTATCCTGAAGACAAATATATCGTGGTGCAGCACCTGCAAGCCGCAGGGCACGTCACCGGCATGACGGGGGATGGCGTCAACGACGCGCCCGCGCTGCGCCAGGCCGAAGTCGGTATCGCCGTCAGCTCTGCGACCGACGTGGCCAAAGCGGCGGCGAGCGTGGTGCTGACCGAACCGGGGCTGACGAACATCGTGGCACTGGTCGAGCAGGGGCGTACCATCTACCAGCGCATACTGACGTGGATCATCAACAAGATCAGCCGCACAATTCTGAAGGCGGCGTTCGTGGCCATTGCGTTCGTGGTGACCGGCAAGTTCGTCGTCTCCGCGTTTGCGATGCTGCTGCTGGTCTTCATGACGGACTTCGCGAAGATCGCCCTTGCCACCGACCACGTTCAACCCTCCAACAAACCGGAGACATGGAATATCGGCGGCTTCATCACGGTGTCAGTAGTGCTGGGCATCGCGATGGTCGCGGAGGCACTGCTGCTGTTGTGGATAGGCTGGTCGCGTTTTGGTTTGGCGAGCAATGATAACGCCCTCTACACCTTTAGCTTCTTGACGCTACTCTATATGGCGGTGTTTTCCATCGTGTCAGCGCGCGAGCGACGCTGGTTCTGGACGACGATGCCCAGCAAGGCGCTCGTGATGGCTATTGTCGCGGTTGCGCTCATTGGCACCGTCCTGACGTTCGTGGGCATCCAAGGACTCATGCCATTACCCGGGTGGCAGACACTCGCGATTTTCGCTTATGCAATGGTATCGTGCCTTGTCGTGAACGACTCCGTGAAGGTTGCGATGATCAAATGGCGCGTTCCAACGGCGGTAGCCTAGCGTTCCGGAGAGGGTGGGAATCCGGCCAAAAGCTACGCTTTGCCGAGCCGGCGAATTCGGAAGCTGAGACAAACTCTGATACCCCTCTGTCCGCAGATTTCCGTCGTCCCTAACGGGTCTGCTTTGGTCGGCTGCTGCCGATCACGCGCCATCTCTGAATGGCCGCTCCCAGTTGCGGATTCAACTGGTGGATGCAACAGATTGGCTAAATCTTTCAGCGGGTGTTTCGTAGTTTAGTGTTTTCCTTGGGCGATCATTTAATTTCCTCGCCACTGCATTCAGCTTGGTTT
>JANYAU010000092.1 GCA_025361165.1 Betaproteobacteria bacterium
CTTTACGCCCCAGCAATCGTGGTTCAAGTAGCGCCCACGCCGCATCGGAGATGTCATGTCTTTGATAGGCCTCAACCATTCGTGTCCACCGCAGTTTATGTAATAAACTACTTTAACATATCTCGTGACGACACTGTCTAGTTGTTTGAAGAATAAAAAACTCACCCCCCAACGCCCGCTCACGCGGGCGTTGCTGCTTTATGCGTGTTACTTCTTCTCTTGCGGCGTCACGAACCCGATAGGCCGCTTCTTAATTTCCGGCGGCCGCATCAATTCCCGGATTGCGTTGAGCACCCCGGCGATGGCTTGATCGTGGGATTCAATCTTGTGTTCCATCGCATTCAACTTAGCCGCCAATTCCTTATTGCTTGCCAGCATTTCGCGCAGCTTCACAAACGCGCGCATGATCTCGATGTTTACCGAAATCGCGCGTGAGCTGTTGAGTACGCTGGGCAGCATGGCCACGCCTTGCTCGGTGAAAGCATAAGGCGGCTTGCGCCTGCCACCCCAGGCGTGAGCGGCTTGCGCCCCCGAACTTGAGATCACAGATTGTGATATCAAGTTGTTAAACTCTTGAGTTGTAAGCTGAAACATGAAATCTTCCGGGAAACGTTCGCTATTGCGCTTGACCGCTTGCACCAGCACCCGCGTTTCCACCCCATACAACTCGGCCAAATCCGCATCGAGCAGCGTCTTCTGATTGCGCAGCAATAAAATCCGCGAGACGACGACCTCGACCGGCTGCGCCAACGTACCGGGCTTCTTGGTTGTCATGTTTCCGCCTAGCCGCTAGGCGGCCTGCTTGTTCTGATGCTTGCGCTTGAGTTGCCCGCACGAGACCAGCACAAATACCAAGTTTATATCTGTTATGGGGCATATTGATTAGTTAAGAAGCCGTTTGCGCGTCAGCCCCAGCGCAATATAGAACCCGACACTGCCATATGCCACTAGCACCAGCACATGCAGCCAAGCCTGCGCCGGTATTTGCCCGAGCATAATGGGCCGCACCAGGTCAATCGCATGGGTGAGCGGCAGGAATAATGAAATGTGCTGCAACAACGGCGGCAACTGACTCACCGGGAAAAATACGCCGCACAACAGCACCATGGGCGTAATCACCAGCGTGAAATAATAGAGAAAGAAGTCGTAGCTGGGCGAAACCGCGTTCATCACCAAGCCCATGCCCGCGAAGCAATAGCCGATCAAAATCACGATCGGGATAATCCATAGCGAGAGCCAAAACGCGGTCTGCAATCCCATCACCCAAATGATGAGCAGGATGGCGATGCCGGAGAGCAGACTTTTCGATGCCGCCCAAGTGAGCTCGCCCAGCATCACGTCGTCCAGCGTCAGCGGCGTGTTCATGATCGCGTCCCAGGTTTTTTGCACGTGCATGCGCGAGAAGCCCGAGTACAGCACCTCGAAGGTGGCGCTATTCATGGTGGAATAGCACACCGTACCGGCGGCGAGAAAAGTGATATAGGGTACGCCCGCGACCTGCGGCAGCAAGCTGCCGAGACCGAAGCCCAGGCCTAGCATGTAGAGCATCGGATCGGCCAGATTGCCAAGCATGGAGGGGATGGCAAGTTTTTTCCAAACGAGATAATTGCGCTGCCACACCGGAATGAAACGCAGGCTGAGTTGGGGCGGAGCAAAAAGACGCATTATCTCAATCTCGCAATTCACGCCCGGTGAGCTTAAGGAACACGTCCTCTAAGCTCGCCGGGCGATGTAGGTAGCGCATGGCGCTTTGGGCGCTGAGATTTTGCATCAGCGCTTCGCTGTCGCGGCTATAGCAAAACAAAGTCTCGCCTACGGTTTCGTGACGTTCACACAATTGCGCAGCATAGTTCGTGCGCCATTGCGCAGCGTCTTCACCATACAACTCGGTTACCGATGGTTCGATATGTTGCGCAATCAATTCGCGCGGACTGCCCGTAGCGATGAGACGGCCGTGATCCAGAATCACCAAGCGGTCGCATAGGCGTTCGGCTTCTTCCATGAAGTGGGTGGTGAGAATAATCGTCTTGCCCTGGTTGAGTAGACGGCGCAAGCCTTGCCACATCAAATGCCGCGCTTGCGGGTCGAGGCCGGTGGTGGGCTCGTCGAGAAAAATCAAATCCGGGTCGTTCACCAGCGCGCGGGCCAAAGTCAGGCGGCGCTTCATGCCGCCGGAGAGCGCTTGGATTTTGGCGTCACCGCGGTTCGTTAAGCCGGCGAATTCCAGCAAACCGGGGAGCACGGCGGCAATCTCGGCGTCGCGCATCCCGAAATAGCGGCCATAGGCCATGAAATTTTCACGCACGGTGAAATCCGGGTCGAGGTTGTCCATTTGCGGCACCACACCGACGCGTTGGCGCGCCCGGCGCGCGCCGCTGGGTACCGGCTCACCGAGCATTTCAATCGACCCCGCATCGGGCTCGATCAAACCCAGCAGCAAGCGCAAGGTGGTGGTTTTCCCCGCACCATTCGGCCCGAGCAAGCCGAAGCACTCGCCTTTTTCGATGGCGATATCCACCCCGGCAACGACTTCTTGTGCGCCGTAGGATTTACGTAAGTTATGGGCGCTTAGGACGGACATAACTCGAGAATTTGTTCTTTCAGTTCAGCCAGCTTCTTGTGAAAAAAATGATCTGCATCGCGCACGACGGCCAGCGTCACGCCGTATTGCGCCGACCAAGCACGCACTTGATCGATCGGCACCAGCTCATCGCATTCACCATGGATCACGAGCGTGTGCGCCGGTGCTGCACCCATTTTAAACATATTCACCGCCGGGCCGACCAGCAACAATTGCCGGGGCTTTGCCGTTTCGCTCACCCGGCTTTGCACCGCCGCGCCAAAAGAGAAGCCGGCCAGTATCAGCGGCAGATCGGGATAACGCTCACGCACAAAACGCAACACCGCCAGCATGTCCGCCACTTCGCCCTCGCCGTGATCGTACTCACCCTCGCTCAAGCCCACCCCGCGAAAATTCGGCCGCACCGCGACATACCCCGATTCGAACAAGGTATTGGCGATGGTGGTGACGACCTTGTTATCCAGCGTGCCGCCATGCAATGGGTGGGGATGGGCGATGAGCGCCAGGCCGCGGCGGGTGGGGCCGGGATCGTTGATGACGGTCTCGATCTTGCCGTCCGGGCCGTCGATGCGTAGCTTGAAGCGCGACACTAAATTTTCAAACGCGCAACAATGCGACCGTTCACCAAATGTTCGTTGATAATTTCGTCGATATCCTCTTTGTCCACATAGGTGTACCACACGCCTTCCGGATAGATCGCGATCACCGGGCCTTCATTGCAACGATCCATGCACCCGGCGCTGTTGATGCGGCATAGGCCTGGCCCCGAGAGTTTGAGCGTTTTGATTTTTTGCTTGGCATAATCGCGCATCGCCTGAGCGCCCTTATCGGCACAGCAAGCGGCGCCATCGTCGCGCTGATTAACGCAGAAAAACACATGGTGTTTATAGTAGCTGCTCATAATGGCTTTGTGCCGGGGTGGCGGGCGGTCATTATCAACGATGCCCGGCGCTTAGACGAGCTTATCGTATTTGGTATTGTGCCCCTTGGATTTTTCTACCGGGTATTTCTCCGCATTGATTTGTATTTTGTCGAACGCGGCTTGGAGCGGGTCGATGCCCAATACGTCGGCAAGGCGGGTAAGGTAAATCAACACATCGGCAATTTCCTGCGCGACTGCGGCGCGCGTTTTTTCGTCAAGCGCCAAACTTTGCTCCGGCGCAAGCCATTGGAAAGGCTCGGTCAATTCGGCGACTTCCACGCTCAAGGCCATGACCAAATTCTTGGGCGTATGAAATTGCTCCCACTCCCGGGCGCGGGCAAAGTCACGAATAGCGTCACGCAGCATTTCTAAGGACTGTGGTGTCATAATGGCAAGAAGTAAGGGTATCGCGCTAGAATACTACAGCATGGGGTACTGGTTTATCAGCCTGTCGGGGGATCAGCGGCATTGGCGAGCGCCTGCCGGATAAAACCTGGGCCAAAACTGCCAAACCGCTGTAATTTTATGATGTTAAAATACAAATTCATATGGCCCGGTTTTTGCATTTAGATATCTGTTGGCGTCGTATCCGGGCATCATCCTACGACGCATAGAATTGCCAAAAAACGTAGTATTACCTTTGGGTTATGTGCGATAATTAAAGTTATGTATCAAAAACTCTGGAGGAGTGTCGTGAAAAATTCAAAATTTCTGGGGATCGTCGGGGTGGCCGTCGCGTTAGGTCTGTCGGTCTTGGCAGGGTGTTCTAGTGCGTTCCCGCCCGCACCGACTGCGGTGCCAAAAACGGCGCAAATGGAATACATCATCGGACCGGGCGACCTATTGAATATCCAAGTGTGGCGCAACCCGGAGGTCTCCACCAGCATCCCGGTGCGTCCGGACGGTAAGGTCTCGACACCCCTAGTGGAAGATCTGGTGGCGGCAAATAAAACCCCTAGTCATTTGGCGCGGGATATCGAAAAAGCGTTATCTAAATACATCCAGGACCCCATCGTCACTGTCATGGTAACGGGCTTTGTCGGTCCCTATGACAGCCAAGTGCGGGTCATCGGGCAGGCCACCAAGCCACAGGCCTTGCAATACCGCGACAAAATGACATTGATGGACGTAATGATCGCGGTGGGCGGCATTACTGACTTTGCGGCAGGCAACAAAGCCAGCATCGTGCGCATGGAAAATGGCAAGCAACAACAATTCGGCGTGCGCCTGGAAAGCTTGATCAGGGACGGCGATATATCCGCGAATGTGGATATGCTGCCAGGAGACGTTCTGATTATTCCCGAAAGTTTCTTCTAGCCCGCGTTAGCATAAAATCAACTAAGGGATGGCGCGAGCATGCATGAAGTCCTCGATCAACTGATGTCTCACCTGCGCGGCATTTGGTTGCGCCGGTGGTATGCCCTCATCGCCGCCTGGTCGATCGCGTTAGTCGGCTGGGCCGTCGTGTACTCGCTACCCCAGCGTTTTGAGGCCAGTGCGCGGGTATATATCGACACTCAATCCATTCTTAAGCCACTGATGTCAGGCTTGGCGATCAATACGCCGATCGAACAACAAGTCCAAGTCATGACTCGCACCTTACTCAGCCGCCCCAATATGGAAAAAGTGGCACGCATGACTGATATGAACGACAAAGCCAAATCCCAGAAGGATATGGCAGGATTGATCACCGGCTTAATGAATAATGTGCAACTCGAGGCTGCGAACCGGGGTCAGGAAAACCTGTACCGGATTTCCTATCAGAACAGCGATCCCGCAGTAGCGAAAAAAGTCGTGCAGTCGCTACTCACAATTCTGGTGGAAAGCAGCCTAGGCAACAAGCGCAAAGACACCGATTCCGCGAAGCGCTTCATCGGCGACCAACTCAAGACTTACGAGCAAAAGTTAATAGACTCCGAGAACCTGCTCAAACAGTTCAAGCAAAAACACCTGGGGTTGATGCCCAGTCAACAAGGTGGTGATTATTTCGCCAAATTGGGGGAGGCGCAGAAAAACATCAATGATTCGACGCTCGCGTTGCGCGAAGCAGAGACCCGGCGCGATCAGCTCAAGCGGCAGCTTGCCGGTGAAGACGCCGGGGAGGGCGATTCTACGATGGTTGCCGGCAATCCGGAATTGGATGCGCGCATTCAGGGTTTGCAGAAAACCTTGGACCAGTTGCGCTTGGTTTATACCGAACAGCACCCTGACATCATCGGCGCCAAACGCGTAATAGCCCAGCTCGAAGCGCAAAAAAAGCAAGAAGCCAAAAACAAGAAGCCTACAACGTCCACCGCCGCCAGCCAAAACTCCTACTACCAGCAACTGAGTTTGTCGCTGGCTGAAGCGGAAGCACAAGCCGCCTCGATGAAAGCGCGGGTGGATGAGTACACCTCACGCTACAACGCGCTACGCCAGCAAGCGAACATGGTTCCGCAGGTGGAAACCGATCTATTGCAGCTTACCCGCGACTATGAAGTGAACAAGAAAAACTATGATCAACTGCTCACCCGGCGTGAATCCGCGCAAATGTCGGAAGACATGGATTCGAAAACTGACGCGATCGATTTTAAAGTGATTGACCCGCCTTACGTACCGCCTATTGCGGCATTCCCCAATCGGCCATTACTGTTGTCCATGGTGCTCTTGCTTGCGGTTGCCGGGGGGGTGGGTTTTGCGTTCGTCATCAGCCAAGTTCGCCCGATCATCATCGACCGCTCGAGCATTGCTGGTATCACCGAATACCCAGTACTGGGCTCGGTGACCATGGTATGGAACGAGGCGCAAACCCAATCGCGCCGGAAGAAACTCATGGTATGGGCCGCATCGACTGGCGCGTTGCTGAGCGCCTACGCCATGCTGCTGGGAATATCGTTACTCTTTGCCCGAAGCGGCGCGTAGAGGGAGACATATGAGCATTATCGAAAAAGCGCTGAGTAAGATGGGCGATCAATCTAACGCCGGCGAGGAAGCAAAATCTCGATCCACGGCTGCCGCTGCCCAAGCCTCCCTGATTGAACAAGCGCACGCGAAAAGTGAAGCGAAGGCAGCGATCCCGAACGAACCGGCGCCGGTGACTGCTGCATCCAGCATCGCTTTAGAAGCGCAAACTTCACGCCTGCTCAAGCTGGATTTGAACCGGCTGCGGGCGCGCGGTTTGCTCTCCAGCGATGACGAACGCGGGCATATGGCCGAAGAATATCGGATGATCAAACGCCCGCTGCTGGCTAATGCCTTCGGCCCGAACCCGGTACGTAAGGGCAACCTCATTATGGTGACCAGTGCGTTGCCGGGCGAGGGCAAGTCATTCTCCACCATCAATCTGGCGATTAGCATTGCGATGGAACTCGACCGTACCGTACTGTTGGTCGACGCCGATGTAGCCAAACCGCGTCTTCCGGAGTACCTGGGTTTTCAGGCCGAGCATGGATTGCTCGACGTACTGCGCCAAGACGTGCGCGATTTATCCAGTGTGATTTATCGCACCAATATCGACAAACTATCGATTTTACCTGCGGGTCGAACCTATGCGCGCGCGACAGAGTTACTGGCGAGTGATGCCATGGATCGTCTGATCACCGATTTGGCGAACCGCTATTCCGATCGTTTGGTATTGTTCGATTCGCCGCCCTTGCTGGTCACCAGCGAATCGAACGTGCTGGCTTCGCATATGGGCCAGATTGTAATGGTGGTCGAGTCGGGGAAAACGCCGAAATCGGCCTTGCGGGAAGCGTTGTCGCGTCTCGGCGATGCTTGCGGCGTAGTCGGCTTGCTGCTGAATAAATCTGCGTTGCCTAATGCGGGAAATTATTACGGTTATTATGGTTATGGCGGATACGGCAAGCACACAACATAAGCTATCGCCGCCATGAAAAAAACCAAAACGATGGTAGCCAGCATGGGGGAGATGGGGCGCAAAGCAATCGGAGCAACGTTAGTGCTCGCGGTAGCGGCCCCCGCCTTGGCCGCAGATTGGAAATTCGGTGCTGCCGTGACCGCAGGCGAAACCTACACCGATAACGTCACGCTTGCGCCATCGAGTGCACAGCAGAGTGATTGGATTACGAGCGTGACGCCGTCTGTTTCCGCGACCAAGAATGGCGCACGCCTCAAAGCAGATGTGCACTACGCCATGCAAAACCTTTTTTACGCCCGAGACAGCGCGCGCAACACGACCTATCACCAGCTCAATGCACACGCGAACGCGGAATTGTACGAAAAAGAACTTTACCTCGATACGCTGGCTTCGATTAGCCAGGCAGCGATATCACCGCTGGGAACGAGCGGCGTCGATAACACCAACGCCACCGGCAACATCTCGAATATGCGCGCCTTTACGCTGTCGCCTTATTGGACCCACCGCTTTGGTTCCACTGCCACGGCGAATGCGCGCTATTCGGTCTCCGACGTAAGAAACAGCAGCGATGCTTTCTCCAGCAGCACGAATAATTCCCTCACCTTATCATTGGCCAGTGGTTCGACGTTTGGGCGCGTCTCGTGGGGGCTTAATCATTCGGAACAGCATGTCAACTACGCCAACCGTCAGGACGTCAGCTTTACGACGGATTCCGCCAACCTTGGCTACCTGATTAACTCGCGGATAAAAATGACCGGGACGCTGGGCACAGAGAAAAACAGCTACCTCAGTTCCGGCACTACAACCCAAGGATCGTTCTGGAATGTCGATGGCGCCTGGGCGCCATCCAGCCGCACTTCGCTCGACCTGGGTTTTGGCCGCCACTATTACGGCAATACCTGGAACATGGCGTTTAAAACGCGCGGGGCGTATTCCGAATGGACGGCCAATTACAGCGAGTCGCTAACCACTTCGAACAGTCAATTTAGCGGAATTACGGCCACAACTTTGTCCCACGACACCGCCTTTTCCGGTATGGGGATTGTTCTGCCAAGGGGTACCACGATTTTAGATCCCACCCAAATCCAATCCAATCAAGTTTTCCTGAACAAGCAGTTCGGTACCGGATTTAACTGGAAAAAGGGCAAAGGCGGTATCACCCTCAGGGTCTACCATAGCGTTCAAGAGGCCCAGGAAAGCGGGCAGATAAGTAGGGTGTTGAACAGTGGTGCATTCCAAAGCACGAACACGATCAAGCAAACCGGGGTAAGCGCCGGCTGGACGTGGCAGCTAACGCCGCTGATGAGCTCCCTCATGTCAGTGGATCTCAGCCGCGCCACCTACCCGGACTTGGGCCGCACCGACAACACCAGCACCCTGCAACTCGGCCTTAACCGCAAATTCTCTCCCAAACTAAATGGCAACGTGTCGCTCCGGCGGCAAGTTCGCACCAGTAACCAGAACGCATCCGATTACTCTGAAAACGCCCTCTCTGGTTCCGTTACCTACCAATTCTAAAGAGAGCGGCGATGTACGAATCTTTTTATCATCTGCGCGCTAAACCTTTCGCGCTTAATCCCGACCCGAAGTTTTTCTTCGGTAGCAAGGGCCACAAGCGCGCCATGGCTTATCTCGAATATGGTTTGTCCTTGGGCGAAGGCTTCATCGTCATCACCGGCGAAATCGGCGCGGGCAAAACCATGCTGGTGCGCAATCTGTTCAAAAAGCTTGAGCATGAAAATGTGGTCGCGGCGCAGCTTGTTTCCACCCAGCTCGAAGCCGACGATATGTTGCGCGCGGTTACCGCGGCTTTTGGCTTGGAACAAGAAGGTCTAAATAAAGCTTCGCTGTTAAAGAAACTCGAGAGCTATCTGCTCTCCGTCGTCAAGCAAGGCAAGCGCCCGCTTTTGGTGGTGGACGAAGCGCAGAATCTGGCGCCGCGCGCGGTGGAAGAGTTGCGCATGCTGTCCAATTTCCAGCATGCCGAACGGCCGCTGTTGCAAAGTTTTTTGCTTGGCCAGCCGGAATTTCGGATCACGCTGCAAAGCGAAGAAATGCAGCAACTCAAGCAACGCGTGATTGCGTCCTATCATCTGGGTGCGATGGATATGTCGGAAACGTGCGCTTATATTCAGCACCGCCTGGATATGGTCGGCTGGAAAAACGATCCCCGTATTAGCGACGATGCCTACCAGCGCATTCACGAATACACCGGCGGCATCCCGCGCAAAATCAACACCCTGAGCGACCGGCTCCTGCTGTTGGGCTTCTTATCTGAAAAGCACGATTTCAGCGCCGCCGAAGTGCAGGAGGTGATCGACGATCTGGGACAGGAAGTGGCTTACAGCACCGCGCCCACCGGTATAAAACCGGGCCCTGCGAATCAGGCAGCGGCGGTGGCCGAAGTAGAAGTCGCGTTGATGGGGCTGGAAGATAAAGTCGAGAGCATGGAGCGCACCTTGAACCGCATGCTGGCCATGATGCGCAAGCTGCTGCAGACCGTCGGCGAAAGCCAGACAAAATCGGGAAAGAATCATGCATAAAGGCGGCATTTTGTGCATCGTCGGCGCGCGCCCCAACTTCATGAAAATTGCGCCCATCATAAAGGCGTTGCGTGCCGGACCGGCGCCGATTTCCGCCAAGATCGTCCATACGGGGCAGCATTACGACACAGCGATGAATAAACAGTTCTTCGAAGATTTAGGCATTCCCCATCCCGACATCAATCTCGAAGTGGGCTCCGGCAGCCACGCGGTGCAAACCGCCGAAGTCATGCGCCGCTTCGAACCGGTGCTGGATCAAGAACAGCCGGCGGCAATCTTGGTGGTGGGCGATGTGAACTCCACCATCGCTTGCGCCCTGGTGGCATCGAAAAAAGGCATCGCGGTAATTCACGTCGAAGCGGGTCTGCGCAGCTTCGACCGGGGCATGCCCGAAGAAATCAACCGCGTGCTCACCGACCAGATTTCCGATTTGCTCTATACCACTGAACGTGCCGCACTGGCCAACCTCACGCGCGAAGGCATCGATCCCACGCGCGTGCATTTCGTCGGCAACGTGATGATCGACACCCTGCACCACAATTTGGCCAAAGCGATACCCGCAGCGGACACGCTCGCCGATACCGGTATCGACCTGGCCCAAGGTTATGCGGTGCTGACCCTGCATCGCCCCTCCAACGTCGATGACGAAGCCACCTTGCGCAATTTGCTCGAAACCGTGAATCTGGTTAGCCAAAGAGTGCCGGTGGCATTCCCGCTGCATCCGCGCACCAAGGGGCGCATCGAGCACTTCAAGCTTGACGGACTGTTAGCCAGCGGCAAGATTTTTATCCTGCCCCCCATCGGCTATTTGCACATGCTGGGCTTGATGCGCGAAGCGAAGCTGGTGCTCACCGATTCCGGCGGCATTCAAGAAGAAACCACCGCGCTTGGCGTGCCGTGTTTAACCCTGCGCAACAATACCGAGCGTCCCATCACCGTGGATGAGGGCACCAATATCATCGTCGGCCAATCGCGGGCGAAAATTCTCGCCGCGACAGAAGACATTCTCGCCACCGGCGGTAAAGCCGGGCGCGTGCCGGAATATTGGGATGGCCATGCCGCAGAGCGCATCGCCGAACATTTACACGCGTGGCTCAACACGCGCCCGGCAGCGGCGGCGTGATCAAAAACGCCATGACCATCGATGTGGAGGATTATTTCCAAGTCTCCGCTTTCGCACCGCATATCCCGCGCAACCAATGGGATAACCTGCCGTGCCGGGTCGAAGGCAACGTCATGCGCATTCTCGATATGCTGGACACGCACCAAACCAAGGCGACCTTCTTCACCCTGGGGTGGATTGCCGAGCGTTATCCGGACATGGTGCGCGAGATGGTCAGGCGCGGGCATGAATTGGCAAGCCACGGCTATGGCCACCTGCGCGCCAGCGACCAAAGCGAGATCGAGTTCCGCACCGATGTCACACATGCGAAAAAATTACTGGAAGACATCGGCGGCGTGGCAGTCACTGGCTATCGCGCGCCGAGCTTTTCCATCGGCGCGAATAATTTGTGGGCGTTCGACGTATTGAACGATGCGGGATACGTTTATAGCTCGAGTATCTATCCGATCAAACACGATCACTACGGCATGCCGGATGCGCCGCGCTTCGCCTTCCAGCCGCGTAGTCACGGCTTGCTGGAACTGCCGCTGACAACGCTCAACTTGTTGGGCCGCAACCTACCGGCTTCGGGCGGCGGCTATTTCCGCTTACTTCCCTATAGCGTTTCCTCGTGGATGATACGACGCGTCAACCGGCAAAATGGCGAGGCTTGCATCTTCTATTTTCATCCCTGGGAAATCGACCCCGACCAACCGCGCCAGCGCGGCGTGGGCTGGAAAACCCGCTTCCGCCATTATGTCAATTTGTCGCGCATGGAAGGACGGCTCACGCGCCTGCTCAAGGATTTCCAATGGGACCGGATGGATCGCATTTTCTTAGGCAAGCCGAGTTGAATTCCCTGTCCGTGGCGGTGCGCGTCCTGCAAGCCGAGGACGCGGCGCGCTGGGATGAATTTGTATTCGCCTGCCCGGAAGCCACCTTCTTTCATCGCGTGGGCTGGAAAGACGTGATCGAGCGCGCCTTCGGCCACCGCACGCATTACCTGCTCGCAGAGCGCGCAGGCACTATCGTCGGCGTGCTGCCGCTGACCGAAATCAAAAGCCGGCTGTTCGGCCACTCCTTGGTTTCCAATAGTTTTTGCGTGTATGGCGGCATTGCTGCGCTGGACGACGCAGCACGCACTGCGCTCGATACTGCGGCGCAACAGCTCGCGCGCGACCTCCATGTCGGCCACCTGGAATACCGTCAACTCAAACCGTTTCACCCCGACTGGCCAAACCAAGATTTGTATTTCACCTTCCGCAAAGCGATTGATCCGGATGTGGAAGCGAACCTGTTGGCGATTCCGCGTAAGCAGCGCGCGATGGTGAGAAAAGGCATCAAGCATGGACTAATTGCGGAAATCGATCCCAGTGTCGACCGCTTCTTCGCTTTGTTCGCCGACAACGTCAAACGCCACGGCACGCCGGCGCTGCCCAAACGTTACTTCGCCCTGCTGAAAGAGGTGTTCGGCCCGAATTGTGAAGTGCTGACGGTAGTGCATGAAGGACGCGTGATTAGCAGCGTACTCACCTTTTATTTCCGCGACGAAGTGCTGCCCTACTACGCGGGCGATACCGAAGATGCGCGCAATCTGGCGGCGAACGATTTCAAATACTGGGAACTGATGCGGCGCGGTTGCGAGCGTGGCTATCGCCTATTCGATTATGGACGCAGCAAGCGCGGCACCGGGCAATTCGATTTCAAGAAAAACTGGGGCTTCGAACCGCAGCCCTTGCACTACGAATATTATTTGGTGACTGCACCGTGTATTCCCGAACACAACCCGACCAATCCGAAATATCGCTTGTTCATCGAAATGTGGAAGCGCCTGCCGACCCCGGTAGCGAATGCGCTCGGCCCGCATATTGTGAAGCACTTAGGGTAAGCGACGATGCAAAGCATTTCGTGCAAAGCTGATAGTACGCTCCCTCGCCCCTTGCGGGAGAGGGCTGGGGAGAGGGTGGAGCGCTGACATGGACGAGTTACTTTACCTCGTCCACCGCATTCCCTACCCGCCGAATAAGGGCGACAAGATTCGCTCTTACCATTTGCTCAAGCACCTGGCGCAGCGCTTCAAAGTGCACGTCGGCGCTTTCATCGACGACAGCAACGATTGGCAATATACCGAGGCTCTGGCCCAGATGGCCGGCGGCGAAGTGAAACTACTAGCGCTCAACCCGCGCCTGGCGACTTTAAAAAGCGCGGCCGGTTTACTCACGGGCGAGCCGCTGACGCTGCCCTACTATCGCGCTAGGCAGATGCAGCGCTGGGTGGACGATCTGCTGGCTACGCGGCCGATTACACGCGCACTGGTTTATTCCTCGAGTATGGCGCAATACGTGATGCAGCATACGCGACTGCATCGAGTGATCGACTTTGTCGATATCGACTCCGATAAATGGCGCCAGTATGCGGAGAAAAAAACGTGGCCGATGAATTGGGTATACCGGCGCGAAGCGCGCACGCTGTTCGATTACGAGCGGCGCGTCACGCATGCGTTCGCCGCGAGCGCTTTCGTGTCCGAAGCGGAAGCGGCCTTGTTCAAGCGGCTTGCACCGGATTGCGCGGATAAAGTATTCGGCTTTAGCAACGGGGTGGACACGGACTATTTTTCGCCCTCCCTGACGTTTTCTTCACCTTACCCCGCGGGGGAACAAGTGTTGGTGTTTACCGGCGCGATGGATTATTGGGCCAACGTCGATGCGGTCACATGGTTTGCGCGCGACATTTTCCCCGCCGTGAAGCGCGCGCATCCCGAGGCAGCGTTTTACATCGTCGGCACACGACCCACATCGGAAGTACAAGCGCTCGTGCAGCACAGCGGCGTAACGGTGACCGGCGCGGTAGCGGACACGCGCCCCTATATCGCGCACGCGGCAATGGCGGTCGCGCCCTTGCGTATCGCGCGCGGCATCCAAAACAAAATCCTAGAGGCAATGGCAATGGCAAAACCGACGGTCGTCACCGAACAAGCTTTGGAAGGCATCGACGCCCAAGCAGGCAGAGATTTGCTGCTGGCTTCCGACAGCGCGGCATTCAGCGCGCAATGTATCGCGCTATTGACGCAGCCCAACCCGGCTTTGGGTCAAGCCGCGCGCAACCGCGTCGTCACTGGCTATAGCTGGGCACGGCATTTGGCAAGCATCGATCGCGCACTGAATGCTGAGAGCGTTGTAAGTGGCATCAACGCGGAAACCGAAATGCGGGGCGCCGCATGAGCCGCGCCAGCTTGCAGCACTGGCGCATCCCGGCGCTTATCGCCGGCGCGCTAGTGATCGCCATCTTCGCGCTCTATTGGCAAACCGGCTGGTCCATGGTGTCGATCTGGCTGCGCTCCGAAACCTATACCCATGGCTTTCTGATATTTCCGATTAGTGCTTATATGATTTGGCACAATCGCGCGGCAGCCGCCGACCTCAGTCCTGCGCCAAACTATTGGATGTTACTGGCGCTGGCGGCATTGGGTTTTGGCTGGCTGTTGTCGGATATGGCAGGCGTCCTGGTCAGCGCGCAATATGCGCTGGTGGCAGCGATCCCGCTACTCGTCGCGGCAGTGCTTGGGCCGCGCTTGGTGCGGACCTTCGCTTTTCCGTTTGCCTTTTTGCTGCTGGCGGTGCCGTTCGGCGAAATATTTATTCCCGCAATGATCAATTTCACCGCCAGTTTCACTGTGACCGCATTGCAGTTAACCGGCATTCCGGTATTCCGCGAAGGTAATTTCTTCTCCATTCCCTCCGGCACCTGGTCGGTGGTGGAAGCGTGCAGCGGGCTGCGCTACCTTATCGCCTCGTTTACGCTGGGCTGCCTCTATGCTTACTTAACTTACCACACGACACTGAAGCGTCTGTTGTTCATATTGGCGTCACTGATCGTGCCGATTATTGCCAACGGCCTGCGGGCTTACATGATCGTGATGATCGGCCACCTAAGCGGGATGAAATACGCGGTGGGTGTCGATCACCTGATTTACGGTTGGCTATTCTTCGGCATCGTGATGCTGTTGTTATTTTGGATCGGCTCGTTCTGGCGCGAGGAATCCGCTCAGGCAACCACATCCCATGCTGCGTCCGCGCAACCTGCCAGCCCTGTAGCCGTATCCAAACTGTTCTCCGCTGCGCTGATGAGTTTGATCGCCTTCGGTATTTGGCCCAGCGTCTCGGCTTATCTCGATCAAGCGCATCGTCACCCCGCATCCGTAGCGTTTGTGCTACCTGCAAGCCTGGCGGCCTGGCAGGCAAACGCGGAGCCGCTTAGTGATTGGAAACCGGCGCTCGCGAATGCGGCGGCGCAATCCGTCCGTACCTATCAACACGACGGCAAACGCGTACAGGTTTTGGTGTACTACTACCGCAGTCAGCAACCCGGGAAACAAATGGTGAGTACGCAAAACTTAGTGGTGAGCGAAGGAACCCCCTCGTGGCATAAGCTCGGAGAATCTACCCTACAAGTCCCGCTAACCCCGCCTTTAGGCGTGATTCAAAGCCGCTTGCACGGCCCGCAACACCACCTGTTGATTTGGCATTGGTACTGGGTAGGCGGCGAATATCTGACCAACCCGTATCGTGCGAAATGGATACAAGCGCGCGCGAAGCTTTCCGGCCATGGTGATGACGGCGCGATCATCGTGCTCGCCACGCCTTATGCAGCCAACCCGCGCGAAGCCGCGGAAACGCTGCGTACCTTCGCCAGCGACGCCGTGCCGGCCTTGACGGGTTTACTGCAACAAACACGCGGGGCGCCGTGAGCGAGCCGCCCTTGATCGCGCATGTGATCCATCGTTTCGGTGTCGGTGGCATGGAAAACGGCATCGTGAACCTCATCAATCACCTGCCTGCCGAACGCTACCGCCACGCCATTGTGTGCCTCACCGATTACAGCGATTTTTGCCAGCGCTTGAAGCAACCCGTAGAACTCATTTCGCTAAACAAGCGCGCCGGCAACGACCTCGGCTTGTATGGGCGGTTGTATCGCACCTTCAAACAATTGAACCCCGCCATTGTGCATACGCGCAACTTGTCGGCGCTTGAAGCCCAAGCCGTGGCCGCACTGGCGGGTGTACGTGGCCGGGTGCATGGCGAGCACGGGCGTGACATCTACGACTTGCATGGCAAAAGCCGCAAATACAATTTTTTGCGGCGTGCGATTCGGCCGCTGGTAAAGCGCTACATCGCCGTGAGCCGCGATTTGGAGCACTGGCTAATCGATACGGTACATGTGCCACCGGCACGCGTGAGCCAAATATACAACGGCGTGGATAGTGTGAAATTCGCACCCCGCATCGAGCCGAGAATCGACTTTGGGCCGCCCGGATTTTGCCCGCCGGATGGCTGGATTATCGGCAGTGTCGGACGCATGGCAGAAGTAAAAGATCATCCTACGCTTACCCGCGCGTTTCTGCGTTTGATCGCCTTATCGCCCGAGACACGTACGCGTGCGCGGCTCGTCATTCTGGGCGATGGTGTGACGCGCGAAGCTTGCTTGGCTTTGCTCAAACAAGCCGGGGCGGAACACCTCGCCTGGCTGCCCGGCGAGCGCAACGATATCGCGCAACTCATGGCACAGTTCGACGTGTTCGCCTTGCCGTCGCTAGGCGAAGGAATTTCCAACACCATACTCGAAGCCATGGCGTGTGGACTGCCGGTGATCGCGACCGATGTCGGCGGAAATCGCGAGCTGGTAGATGCGGGCATCACTGGCACGCTGGCGCCCCCCGCCGATTCGGAGGCAATGGCACAAGCCTTGCTAAAATATTTTGAACATAAGCCGCTGGCCCAAACGCATGGCGCAGCAGGGCGCGCTAAGATCGAAGCGCGATTCTCGATGGAAGCGATGGTAAGGGGATATATGGGTGTGTATGACGCGGTATTGGGGATTTAAGTTTTAGTAAAAAAACCGCGCCCCCAGCAATCCATAGAAAATAATGAAACTAATGAAAACGAAAGCTCAACCATGTGTGGCATAGCCGGCATCTTCGACACGCAAGCCAAGCGCGAAATCGACCAAGCGCTGCTGGCGCGCATGAATCAGACCCAGCATCATCGCGGCCCGGATGAAACCGGCTTGCATGCGGAAGCCGGTATAGGGCTGGCGCACAAGCGGCTGTCCATCATCGATCTTTCTTCCGGCCACCAGCCGCTGTTCAACGAGGACGGCAGTGTGGTGGTGGTGTTCAACGGCGAAATTTATAACTTCGTCGATTTGATTCCCGAGCTGCAAGCGCTGGGCCATACCTTCCGCACGCGCTGCGATACTGAAGTCATCGTGCATGCCTGGGAACAATGGGGCGAAGCCTGTGTCGAGCGCTTCCGTGGCATGTTCGCGTTCGCGCTGTGGGATCGCAATCAAGAAACACTGTTCCTGGCACGCGACCGCCTCGGCGTAAAGCCGCTCTACTATGCGCTGCTCGACGACGGTCAGCTCATCTTCGGCTCCGAGCTCAAAGTTTTAACCGGCCACCCGGCTTTGCGGCGCGATATCGATCCGCTCGCCATTGAGGAATACTTTGCCTACGGTTATGTGCCCGAGCCGCGCACCATTTATCAACAAGCTTTTAAGTTGCCGCCCGCGCATACCCTAACCGTGAAGCGCGGCCAGCCCCTGCCGCAAACGCGTGAATACTGGGATGTGCCGTTCGATCCGCTTACACCGCTATCGCTTGCCGAAGCGCAAGAAGAACTCGTACCGCTGCTGCGCGAATCGGTAAAAATCCGCCTGGTATCCGAAGTGCCACTGGGCGCTTTTCTTTCCGGCGGCGTGGACTCCAGCGCGGTGGTGGCGATGATGGCTGAGTTATCCGCCGAGCCGGTGAACACCTGTTCCATCTCTTTCGGCGATCCGGCATACAACGAATCCGAATACGCCGCGCAAGTCGCCACGCGCTACCATACCAATCACCGGGTGGAACAAGTCGCCGCGGATGATTTCGATCTCATCGACAAACTCGCCGCGCTCTACGATGAACCTTATGCCGATAGTTCCGCCCTGCCCACGTACCGCGTGTGCGAACTGGCGCGCAAAAACGTCACCGTCGCGCTCTCCGGCGATGGTGGCGATGAACACTTCGCCGGCTACCGGCGCTACCGTTGGCATATGAACGAAGAACGCATGCGCAGCATGATCCCTTCCGCCGTGCGCCGCCCCGTGTTCGGTATGTTGGCTAAGTTTTACCCGAAAGCCGATTGGGCGCCCAAAATATTCCGCGCTAAGTCCACGCTCGAAGGTATCGCACGCGATTCGGTGGAAGGTTATTTCCATAGCGTGTCACTCCTCAGTGACGCTATGCGCGCACGCTTGTTCAGCCCAGAATTTAGCCGCGTGCTGAACGGCTATCGCGCAGTGGAAGTAATGTACCGGCACGATGCGCGCTCGCCCGCGCGCGAACCTTTGGCGCGGGTGCAGTATCTCGACATCAAGACCTATCTTGTGGGCGACATTCTCACCAAAGTCGACCGCGCCAGCATGGCGCACGCGCTCGAAGTACGCGAACCGCTGCTCGATCACAAGCTGGTGGAATGGGCTTCGCGTCTGCCCGCCGCGCTCAAGTTGCACGATGGCGAAGGCAAGTATGTGTTCAAGAAAGCGATGGAATCTTACCTGCCGGAAAATATTTTGTACCGCAAGAAAATGGGTTTCGCACTGCCGCTTGCCAGTTGGTTCCGTGGCCCGCTGAAAGAAAAAGTCCGGCAAGCGGTGCTCGGCCCGACGCTGGCAGCCACGGGCTATTTCAACACGGATTATCTGCGCGAACTGGTTGACCAGCACCAAGCCGGGGTGCGCGATTACAGCACGGCACTGTGGACGCTGTTGATGTTCGAAGCGTTCTTGCGCCAAGCGCAAATTTCTGGCGCACACGAGGGAGGGAGATGACATGACGCCACACCTGGCCCGGGATGCGAAGCGTGTTATCAAAGCGGTGCTGACTAACCAGATTGCTCACTTTGCGCCCGGCGCTTACATCCGGTTGACGGGAGAGACGGGGCGCGGCCTGGGCGAAGAGTCCTCTGGTCAAGCAGCCAGCTATTTTCGTACTTGCTTTGACGACTATTTTGCCAAGCTCGGTGTATCTCCACCGGACATACGCGCATTCCTTACGGGTAAGCGAATTTTGGAATATGGCCCAGGCGATCTGCCGGGGGTTGCGCTACTCATGGTGGCCCACGGCGCAGAAGCGGTAGTTTGCGTCGACCGATTTCCACTCATGCAGCTATCTGAAAAAAACGTGGCGGTCATCCATGACCTGCTGTCCAGTCTGGGACCGGAGCAGCGGCTGCGGGCGGAAAGTTGTTTTCTGCACGCCGCAGACCTGGCAGCCGGCTTCCACCCCGACCGCATTCGTTACCGCATTGCTCCCAGCGGATTGTCTGGGCTCCACGACGAAATCGATTTGGTGCTCTCACGCGCAGTGCTCGAGCACGTCAATGATCTACCTGCGACTTTCGCCGATATGCATACCGCCATGAAGCACGATGCGATCGCGATCCACCAAGTCGACCTCAAGAGCCATGGCCTACATCAAACCAATCCATTGGATTTCTTGACTTGGCCTGAATACCTTTGGCGCCTCATGTATAGCCATAAGGGTGTACCAAATCGCTTACGGATCACCACCTACCGATCCATCATTGCTCAAGCGGGCTTCGATGTAATCGCCATCGAGCCCACCTTGCTCGCAGAAACCGCAGATGTCCGCACCGTGCGCCCGGCACTCGCTACACCCTTCCGTCAGTTAACGGACGAGGATTTGCGCTGCTTGGGCTTTTGGCTCATATGCAGCAAGCGGGCGAACTGATGCGTATCCTCCACATTCTCGATCACTCGATTCCACTGCATAGCGGCTATACCTTCCGCACCTTGTCTATTCTGCGCGAGCAACGCGCCTTGGGTTGGGAAACATTTCATCTCACCGGCAGCAAACAGGAAAAGTGTACGGCGCTGGAAGAAGACGTCGATGGCTGGCATTTCTATCGCACACCAGCTACTACCGGCATGCGCGCGCGTTTACCCATATTGAACCAAATCGATGTGATCCGCGGCTTGGAACGGCGGCTAATGGAGATCGTGCCGCGCATTAAACCCGACATTCTGCATGCACATTCACCGGCGCTGAATGCCATCGCCGCGCTGAAAATCGGCAAGCGCCTGGGCATTCCCGTGGTGTATGAGGTGCGTGCATTTTGGGAAGATGCCGCGGTGGATCACGGCACCAGCAAGGAAGGGGGCGTGCGCTATCGCTTGACACGCGCCATCGAAACCTATGCCTTAAAACACGCGCACGCGGTGACCACGATTTGCGAGGGTCTACGCGGAGACATCGTGGCGCGCGGCGTTGCCGCCGGCAAAGTGACGGTGATACCGAATGCGGTGGATATCGAAAAATTTACCGTAGATAATCCCCCCGATGCGCAGCTCAAAGCCACGCTCGGGTTGACGCAGGCGCGTGTGCTGGGTTTTTTGGGTTCGTTCTATGCCTACGAAGGCCTCGATCTGCTGATCCAAGCCTTGCCGCGCATGCTCGCGCGCGCGCCGGATGTGCGCGTATTGTTAGTGGGCGGCGGGCCGCAGGAAGAGACGTTAAAACAGCAAGCGCAACAACTCGGCATTGCGGACAAGGTGGTGTTCAGTGGTCGTGTACCGCACAGTGAAGTGAATCGCTACTACGACTTGGTGGACGTGCTGGTGTACCCGCGCCACTCGATGCGTTTGACCGAGTTGGTTACACCGTTGAAGCCATTAGAAGCAATGGCGCAGGGCCGCTTATTTGTGGCATCCGACGTGGGCGGGCACAAAGAGCTGATCCGCGATGGTGAAACGGGTGTCTTGTTTAAAGCGGAGGATGCGCAATCCTTGGCGGACAAGGTCTTGGGTTTGCTCCACGCAACCGAGCAGTGGCCCGCGCTGAAACAAACGGGGCGCCGCTTCGTGGAGACTGAGCGCAACTGGAAGGTATCCGTGACGCGCTATCAACAAGTGTATGCAAATGCTTTGGCGCGAGGCAAACGTGGTTGAGCCGATAACGCCGCGCCTCGTGATATTCAGCACCTTGTTTCCACACCCCGGCCAGCCGAATGCCGGCGTGTTTATTCGCGAGCGCATGTTCCGCGTGGCAAAGGTTCTGCCGCTTACTGTCGTCGCCCCCGTTCCCTGGTTCCCCCTGCAAAGTTTGATACGCCTATGGCGCCCCCATTTTCGCCCGGCCGCGCCGAGGCGCGAAGTGCAGGACGGCATCGAGGTATGGCATCCGCGCTTTTTCTCCATCCCCGGCCTGTTCAAGCCGCTTGACGGCTTCTTTATGGCGCTGGGCAGCTTGCCCACGCTACTGCGCTTGCAAAAACATTTTCACTTTAATTTGATCGACGCACATTTCGCTTATCCCGATGGCTATGCCGCAACCTTGCTCGGACGTTGGTTGAATACGCCAGTGACGATCACCCTGCGTGGCACCGAATTGCGGCATGCCAACGACCCCGCTTTGTGCAGGCGCTTAGTCACGGCATTAACGCGTGCGGCGCAAGTGTTTTCCGTTTCCGATTCACTCAAGCGCCACGCGGTGAGTTTGGGGATTCCCGCCGATAAAATTCTAGTGGTCGGCAACGGCGTGGATGCGGGAAAATTCTTTCCCATGGATAAACATGAAGCGCGCAGCAAACTACACATTCCGCTCGATGCGCCGGTATTGATTTCGGTCGGTGGCTTGGTGGAGCGCAAAGGCTTTCATCGCGTGATAGATTGCTTACCCGCGTTGCGCCAACGCTTTCCCGGCATTCACTATCTCATCGTGGGCGGTCCGAGCCCAGAAGGCGATATGCGCGCCGAGTTGGAAGCGCAAGTCGCCGGCCTCGGGTTGGCCGGGCAGGTCAAATTTTTAGGCGCAATGCCCTCCGAGGAATTACGGCTACCCTTGTCGGCGGCAGATGTGTTCGTGCTCTCTACCCATAACGAAGGCTGGGCCAATGTGTTTCTTGAAGCCATGGCGTGCGGCCTACCGGTGATTACTACAGATGTCGGCGGCAATCGGGAAGTAGTGTGCCGGGATGATCTCGGCGCCATCATTCCATTCGGCGCTCAAGCGGCGCTCACCATGGCGATGGAGAATGCGCTTGCGCGCGACTGGGATCGACCCGCCATCATCAGGTATGCTGAAGAGAATGGCTGGGCGCGGCGGGTGCAAGTGCTTACCCAGACGTTTCAACAGTTGCTCGTGCCCGCACCGGTTGCGCCAACCGAACAAACTAAGACGGTGCGTCCTTGATGTACACCCAACTCATATCAAACGTTATCTTCCCGCTACAAGAGCGGCTCAAGAAACACGCCACTGTCGCCGTGCGCAA
>JANYAU010000147.1 GCA_025361165.1 Betaproteobacteria bacterium
AAATTGCAGTGGCCCTGCTCCATCGCGCGTTGAATTTGTTGTGCCGCGAAGATTTCGGAAGCCGAGCCATCGGGTTGCGTGGGCGGGCCCAGATCAATCGGACGCTGCCGGCAGAACTCCGCTACCGTGGGAATTTGAAACATATCCAGCGCCGCTTGGTTACAGTCAGTGAAGCCTTGCTCATTGAGCAGTACAATGCCGTCCGAATTGGTGGTGAACAAGGTCTTGTATTTGATTTGCTCGCGTTCGATTTCGACCGTTTGCTGCTGGGTACGCCGCAGCACGACCACAGCGATGGCCGCGCCGACGAGAACCAGGCTGATCCCCATCAGAATCATCAACCATTTGGTTTTGCGATAGGCTGCGGCAGCTTCCCAGGCTGCGTTTTTACTCGCGGTATGTTGCAGCGAAAGCATGTTGTCCAGTTCGGCCACGAGCCTTTGCTGTGCCGGTATCGCTTCATCGTGTAACACCCGAAATGCTTCGGTATTTCGGTTATCTATCGCCAGTTCCAGACCATGCACTACTCGCGGTTGGGTTTCGGCGGCGAGGCTGCGAATACGGCTTAAGACTGTTTTTTCTTCCGGGCTGGAGAGCATCTTATCCAGCGTTTGGCGTGCGGTGGTAAAGTTGGTGCCATAGCGATAGAATTTTTGCAGGTCATCATCTTTTTCGAAGTTATCCTTGGCATTCACAATGGTATGCATGGCAATGATGCGCTGGCGTAGCGAGTCGCGCATGATGCTGGCGAGTTCGACTTTTTTATTCGTCTGGTTGACCATCCGTTCGAGCCGGCCGTTGATGGAGGCCATTTGCGTCAAGCCCACCACGGCGAGCGAAATCATCAAGGCCAGCACCAGCGCAAAGCCGGTGCCGATGGATAGCATCATGTGCTTGGAGAACATAGTCGTATCGTTAAATGGGGAGGGATAGCCAGGGATTAAATACCGCTTGCGGCGAATTGACAAGCCGCTGCGCTAGGCAGTCCAAAGAATGGGATCGGGCTTTAAATTGCCGCCAGCCTAGGCGGCAGAAGCGAAGTACCGGTGCTTATTCGGAAAGGGCGAGGCGGCGTGCGCCGTCGAAGCGCTTGGACCAGTATTTTTCAGTCAGGTTCGAGATCATCACGTCGCCGCGGGTGGAGCTGCTGGCGTGAATGAAGCGATTATCGCCGAGATAGATACCGACATGCGAGAATGCGCGGCGTAGCGTATTGAAGAACACTAGATCGCCAGGTTTGAGTTCGGTTCGGGTGATTTGCTCGCCGGCGTGGCTGATGGCGCGTGCATTATGCGGCAACGCCAATCCCACCTGCTGGAATACATGACTCACGAAACCGCTGCAATCAAAGCCCGTATCTTCCGACAGACCGCCAAATTTATAGTGAGCACCGTTGAGGCTGAGCGCATAGAGCAAGAGATTTTGGGTCTTATTATCCGTAGCAGGCAGCGCCGCGCTGGATGCTTGCGCGGCCGGCTCCGCCATAGGCGATTCCGCATAGGCGGTGCTGTTCAACGCGAGCAAAATAGCGAGAATGGCCGAATTGCGGATAGGCATGGACTGTATTTAAAAAGAATTTTGCTGAATTGTAAAGTGAATCCTATGACAGCCGATTCGTATTCGACCGTATTCGGCTACACTTAAAGCCTACGGAACCTCTAAAGGAACGATCATGAGTGATACCCAAATCGAAACCATTAAGGAAGAAGCGGCCGCAGCGGCAGAGCAAGGCAAAGACTTGCGCGCCCTGGTGCGGGATATGACTTTGCGCGCCTTGTCGCGCCGGTCTTTATCGGTGGCCGATATCATGGCTGTGGTGCGGGCTGTCACTGAGGGTGTGAGCCTGGGTTTGGGCCGCCGCGCGGGAGAGTTAAAAGATGCCGCGCACGAGGCACTGGCCGGGCTGGATGAAGCCGTGAAAAAAGCCGCCGAAGCGACCAAGCTTGCGGCGCAGCAACTGGTTTCGCAGGGTAAGGAGTTCGGCGAGCAAGATTTAAAGCCGGCCGTCGATGAGTTGAAGAAAGTGGAAGAAATGTTTCTTGCCACCGTGGCTAAAGTGACCGAGGCGGCTGGGGGGCGAATTAAAGAAGAATTTGCTGCGCAAATTAGCCATGCGCGGCGTAACGGTACCGATAGCGGGCGGGTAATCGCCGATACCGTTGCCGAATTCAACCAGCGCGTGGCGGCGACGGTCAAAACCGGCGCGGCCCAAAGCGCGAGTGCCGCGCTCGACATGACGCAGCGTTTGACCTTGCTCGCCAGTGGTATTTTGGCCGGCATGTCCGATGTGCTGCACGAAAAAGCCAAGAGTGGAGAGAAGAAAGCGCGCTAATGTTATTAGAGACGATCAGTTTGGTGCGCGACCTACCGCGCCTGCACGAAATTTCTTCGGTACTCATCCGCTACGGCGGCGGCGATTTGGTGCGGCGCTTGGGGGTAGGCGGGATACTCGAGCGCGCCGGGCGTGTTCTACATTGGAAGCAATCGGTCGAGATCGAGCACCTGGAACCGGCGCAGCGTTTCCGCCAGGCGTTAGAGGAGCTCGGCCCGACTTTCATTAAGCTCGGCCAAGTGCTCGCGACCCGCGTCGATGTATTTGCGCCGCCCTGGATTGCAGAGTTGGAGAAGTTGCAAAGCAACGCCCCGGCCTTGCCGTTCGAAGCGATGTTGCCGCAAATGCACTCGGCGTTGCAGGGGCGTGATCCGCATCAGGTGTTCGATAATCTCAATACTACGCCGCGCGCGGCGGCATCGATTGCGCAGGTATACGAAGCCAATTTGAAAGATGGCACGCCGATCATCATCAAGGTACGCCGCCCGGGCATCGAAGCCACGATCGAAGCCGATTTACGTATCATGTCGCACATCGCGCGCTTAGTGGAGTTGGAGTTCCCCGAGGCGCGCCGCTATCAGCCGCGGCAAGTGGTGCAGCAATTCGGCAAATCGTTGCGGCGGGAACTTGATCTCGCCGCCGAAGCGCGCAACATTCAGCGCTTCGGCGAAAAATTTGCCGACGACGAAACCGTGTTTATTCCCAAAGTGTATTGGGACTACACCGGGCAGACGATGAATGTGCAAGAGCGCGTTGAAGGCATCCCCGGCAACCAGTTGGCGCAAGCAGATGCCGCGGGACTGGATCGCAAGCTGCTCGCCGATAACGGGGCTAATGCCGTGCTGCGCATGATTTTGATCCACGGCTATTTCCATGCCGATCCGCACCCCGGCAACGTGTTTTACCTGCCCGGCAACCGGGTTGCGCTGGTGGATTTCGGCATGACCGGCATACTCACCCACGAGCGGCGCAATCAAATCGCCGATTTGCTGATTTCCATTTTGCACAAAGACGAAATGGCCTTGCTGGAAGTATTGCTGGAATGGACCGGCGATTCAGTGGTAAACGAGAGCAAGCTAGCATCGGACGTGATCGAATTCGTGTTCAATTATTCCAGCGTGCATCTCAAAGACATCAGCTTCGGCAACTTGCTCAATGAGCTCACGGCGATGATCCGCGAACACCACTTGATACTGCCGCCGGATTTGACGCTGCTATTCAAAACGCTGATTACCCTTGAAGGTCTGGGACGCCAGCTCGATCCCGACTTCGATATGAGCGCGCATACCGAACCTTTCGTGAAAGAAGTGCTGCGTTTGCGCTACTCGCCAGAGGCGGTAATGAAGCGCGGTGCCCACGGCGTCAAAGATATGGTCTCGGTGCTGACCGGCTTGCCGCGCGACTTGGCGAAATTCTTCAAGGAACTGCGACGCGGACGCGTGCGTATCGATGTCGATGTTAAACGCCTGGAGCGTTTCGGCCAGCAACTCGACCGCAGCACAAATCGCCTCACCCTCGGCATCATGACTGCTTCACTGGTGATTGGATCGTCTATCGTGATGACCATCCAGGGCGGCCCAAAAATTTTCGGCATGCCCATCTTAGGTTTTCTGGGTTTCCTGATCGCCGTATTCAATAGCATCTGGATTGTGTTCTCGATTTGGCGCTCGGGTAAGGAATAAACTAAATGTTAAATTTGTTGAGGCGCGTTGAGGTCATGAGAGTCTTGGTTCTTTTCTGTTTGTTATGGCTCGTGTTCCCCACGTACGCCCAAGACCGGGTCGAAGTCATCACACTCAACTACCGTAGCGCCGAGCAGGTGATTCCTCTGATCCAACCCTTGGTCGGCAAAGACGGCGCGGTCACTGGGATGCAAAACCGATTGATTATCCGCACCAGCCCAGCGAACTTGGTGCAGATCAAGCGCGTGCTGGCGAGTATTGACACCTTGCCTAAACGCTTGATGATTACGGTACGGCAAAACACCACGCGCGATGCCTTGGCGCGCGAGGCGAGCGTGTACGGCACCGTGGGCGGGACGCATGGGCGCGTGACGCTGCCCGAGACAGCCGATTCGGGCGCACGAGTCGAGATCGGCGACGAGCGCAATCGCGCCGGCGCTAAAGTGAATTCCACGCGCGATATCGAAAACAGTGCCGATGTGCAAAACATACAGGTATTGGAAGGCAACCCGGCTTTGATTCGTGTCGGACAATCCGTACCCTATCGCGGGCGCACCGTGTATCGCGACGCGCGTGGCACGACGGTGGTGGACGACATACGGTTCCAGGATGTCACGAGCGGTTTCTATGTCCTGCCGCGGGTTTCCGGCGACCAGGTGATACTCGAAATAAATCCCCAGCACAACACCTTGGGCAGCCGCGGCGCAATCAACGTGCAGCAGGCATCAACCACGCTTTCCGGGCGCCTGGGCGAATGGATCGAACTGGGCGGTATCGGCCAACAGGCCGACAATAGCGGCAGCGGCACGGTG
>JANYAU010000049.1 GCA_025361165.1 Betaproteobacteria bacterium
TTGCGCGCGCGGTTGGAGCCGGGGACGGACGGACAAAGCCGCGCGGCGATTTATCCGCATCAAGGCTCGGGCGTGTTGACTTCCACGGTGTGGGGCGACGGCCTGATCAATTGCCCGGCGGGCACGCCGATCAAGCGCGGCGAGCGCGTGCGTTATATTCCCTTCGCGGAGTTGCTGGCATGGCATTGAGCGTTTTGTATTTCGCCCGCCTGCGCGAAGCGCTGGGCATGGCGCAAGAAGATATTGCGCTGAACCCGAAGCTTGCTACCGTGGCCGAGCTGCTCGAATATTTGCGCGGCCGAGGCGGCCCCTGGCAAGAGACGCTGGCATCCGCACGCTTGTTTCGGGTGGCGGTGAACCAAGAGATGGCCGATCCAGCAACTCCTTTGAAAGACGGCGATGAAGTGGCGCTGTTCCCGCCGGTAACCGGAGGCTAGGGTGACTGTCCGCATCCAGGAAGCCGATTTCGATCTCTCGCAGGAGATCGCGAACTTGCGTCAGGCACGGCCACAGATCGGTGCGATTGCCGCATTCATTGGCTTGGTGCGCGATGTGAACGCGGGCGAAGCAGTGTCCGAACTCACGCTCGAACATTATCCCGCCATGACGCAGAAAGCGTTGGAAGCCATCGTCGCCGAGGTAAAGCAACGCTGGCAACTCGACGACGCGCTGGTGATTCATCGCATAGGGCGCTTGCTCCCCACGGACCAAATCGTCCTGGTAGCGGTTGCCAGCAGCCATCGCGGCGCGGCGTTTCAAGCGTGCGAATTCATCATGGATTTTCTTAAAACCCAAGCACCATTCTGGAAAAAAGAACAAACCCCCGCAGGCGCGCACTGGGTGGAAGCGCGAGATTCCGATGCGCTTAGCGCAGCACGTTGGAGCGATAAAAAATGAAGCCCTCGATCCGCATTTTGTTCGGTGCGGCCAGTTCGCTCGGCCCGGGCAAGATCGCATTGCTGGAGGCGATTGTTCGCTGCGGCTCGATTTCCGCCTCCGCGCGCGAGATGGGCATGTCCTATCGCCGCGCCTGGCTGTTGGTGGAGGCAATGAACCAGGCATTTAAACAACCGGCCGTAATGGCCGCAACCGGGGGCAAGCGTGGCGGCGGGGCCGAAGTGACCCCATTCGGCCAGGACTTACTCGCACGCTATCGTAAAATTGAAGCCAAAGCCGCTGCTGCTGTGTCGCGTGACTTACAGGCTTTGAACAAACTGTTGATCTCTTAAGCTGGCCGCACATATGCCGCTGTTCATCCAGCCCGCTCTTTGTTATTCTAAAATTTTTACCTGGTCAAAGGAAATTAAATGCGCACTGTTACGTTTCGCTTGTTCGGGCTCTTTTTATGTTTGTTATCCGCCACCGCCTTCGCTGCTGACAGGCCTTATATGGAGACGTATACCTCGAAAGATAATTTCGAGAACGTTAAAAGTGCCATTACCGACGCTATTGCTGGCCAGGGCTTGGTGATCAACAACACTTCTCATATTGGTGAAATGCTGGAACGTACCGGCAAGGATATGGGCGGTGCCAAGCGCGTTTTTTTGAATGCCGAGTCTTATGAATTTTGCAGCGCCACCGTGTCGCGCAAGACCATGGAAGCAGATCCACACAATATCGTGTTTTGTCCCTATATCATTTCAGTCTATGTGCTACCGAACGAGCCGCAGAAAACCTACGTTTCTTTTCGCAAGCCGGAGTTGGTCGGCTCGCCAGCCTCGAAAGCTGCGTTAAAGGACGTGGAAAAGCTGCTGCGCTCGATTGTCAAAGAAGCGTTGCAGTAAAAGCCAAACTTGATGACTGTACTTGCTGTCGCTGTTTTTGTTATCGCGCTCATGGGGATGATCGGTACGGGGGTCGTGCTGTTCGCCCATACACGGCGCGACAAACGGCGCGAGGCACGGGAAATTGCGGTAGCAAAAGCAGCGCAAGAGTATTTGGCGCGCTATAAGATTCGTGGCCGCACTATCGCGGCGACCTTGCCGGATGAAAGCATAGCGCTGATGGTGGAAACGCCGCCGCACAAAAAGCTGCGTTTTTCTTACATCATCGAACAGCCGATCAAGAACTTCATCCGCCTGCATACGGGGGTGGAAGTGGCGCGAATTTTTTGGCGCTTCCCGCTCCCGCCGAGGCCCAGCCAAACAGCAGAAATACAATACGCCGACCCCTCGACGATACAACTTGATGCGGGGGGAGAGAGCACGACGGTCGTTACCCCGGCCCCGGTATCCCCGTCGCCAGAGTCCGATGATGATGAAGATGAATATTTTCAGCACCAGTCCTACCATATCGAAGAGGTGAGCTGGGAAGACTTTTCCACCGTTTCAGGCGGCGATGCCCCAGATCACGTTTCCGAGCCGGTGAAAAAATAGCGGGTTCAGTGCGCAGGAGTGGCTGACAAGCGGTAATATTTCACGCTATCCTGTTTTTTTCTGAACGAGTCATAGCATGCACGGCATCATTCTCTTCGCAATTGGTATGGGGGCAGCGCTCGGCGCTTGGTTGCGCTATGCGCTCGGCATGGGGCTGAATCCCACCCATCCGCATTTACCCTTGGGCACCTTGTCATCGAATTTAATCGGCGGTTATCTGATTGGGATTGCGGTCGCGTATTTCGCTAATCATCCGGGCGTTACCCAAGAGATGCGCTTATTCATCGTGACCGGTTTTCTTGGCGGGTTGACAACGTTCTCCACTTTTTCTGCGGAAACCGTGGGAATGCTGCTACGCGCGCAATACGGGTGGGCGCTTGTCACCATCGGCGCGCATGTATTCGGCTCGCTGGCCATGACCATGGCCGGTATATGGACGGTGAAACTGTTTAGCTGAAATTTGCACGGATTAGCAAGCAGCAGCATGCATCCGCTTTTGCGTGTTCAATCGCTTCTAACCATACACCCACTGATTCAATAGGCCGCGTGCCGCATTGATGACTTCCGACGCTGTCATGCCTACCGGGCCGACGCCTTTTGCGCTGAGTTCATCCGCCGCCGCGCCGTGCAAGAATACGCCGAGCAGCAAGGCATCGCGCGCGCCGAGACCTTGCGCGAGCAAGGCGCCGAGCATACCTGACAGCACATCGCCAGTGCCGGCACTGGCCAAGCCGGGGTTGCCGCTGCCGTTGATATACCAGGCGCCATTAGGTTGGGCGCACACGCTGCCCGTGCCTTTTAGCACAACAAAACTATTTAAGCGGGTGGCGAGTATCGTCGCCACATCGACGCGCTGGTAGCGCACGGCGTCGGTGCTAGCGCCGATCAGGCGCGCCGCTTCTGCTGGATGTGGCGTAAGGATAGTGCGCGCTTTGCGCTTGGCCACTTGATCTTGCAAGGCGCTATCTTGCGCCAGTAGATTGAGCGCATCGGCATCCAGCACCAAGGGCAGTTCGGTTTCGATAGCGCGCGTCAGCCATTGCATCGCATGCGCCGACTGGCCCATGCCGGGGCCGACGACGAGGCAAGATAGATTTGGGAGTTCGAAGATTTCTTGCGCATTGCGCAGCATGAGTTCGGGTTGCAGGGTGTCGAGGCGTGGGGCAGCATCGTCGATCAGCCCTAGGTATACGCGGCCCGCGCCGAGCTTAAGCGCGGCACGCGCGGCCAATAGCGCCGCACCTGCCATGCCGGGCGCGCCGCCTACTATACCGACGCTACCGAACAGCGCCTTGTGGCTGTTGAGCGGGCGCGGCGGCAAGAGCTTGGCCACCAGCGGCCGCTCCAGCAGCCAGCCGTTGGGCGGGTAGAGCAGCGGGGTATCGAGGTTCAGTGTGCGCAGCCAGATGTTGCCGCAATAATCCGGACCATCGCCTGTGAGCAGCCCCGGTTTGAGAGCGAGAAAAGTCACCGTATGCGTGGCGCGAATTACGGCGCCAAGGGCATGGCCGGAATCGGCATTGAGCCCGCTCGCGATGTCGAGCGCGAAAATCGGCACATTCAGATTGTTGGCTTGCTCGACCAACTCGGCGTAGACGCCCTCCAATGGCCGGGTTAATCCAATACCAAATAAGCCGTCGATCACCAGCCCCCAATGCCCATGCTCGGGAATGGCTTTGAGGCAAACACCGCCGGCATCGATCCAGGCCTGGTAGGCGGTCTTGGCGCCGGCCGGGAGCGCCTCTGGGTCGCCGGGAAATACCACATCGACCCGGTACCACCAGGCTTTTAAATGACGCGCCGCGACCAAGGCGTCGCCGCCGTTGTTGCCGGGGCCCGCCAATACGAGAATGGTGGGCATTTGATCCGGCGCCAATTCGCGCGCGATTTCCGCTGCGGCCAAGCCGGCGCGTTCCATCAGCGATGGCGGATTGGGCATGTCTGCCGCAGCCGACTCGATTTCGCGAATCTGATCCGTGCTATAAATAGGATTGGGGAAGGGGATGGTGTTAGGTGTCACGGTGCTAAATAAAGTTAAGAATGTGCCGAAATATAACATGGGGAATGTATCTTTTAGGAAAAAGGAGTCAGTCATGCCAGCAGAAAAAAACAATCCCGCCGGCGCACCGATTACATCGTGCGACCTGGATAAGAGTTGCACGGTGGTATCGTGTGCTATTTGCCTGGCGGAAATTCCATCCGATGTGGCGCTGAGTTTCGAAGGGCCGGATTACGTGCAGCACTTCTGCGGTCTCAGTTGTCTCGACGTGTGGAAGCAAAAGCCGCCGGAAAATAAGCTTTAAGCAGTGGTGTAAGCTCCTTTTGGCGGGCGCTTTCGGGTAAAATTCTGTTTTTTAGCGATTCCCGAAATATGTCCCAGCTTATCCAGTTGCGTGGCCGCAACGCCCTCTCCGCATTTCGTCACGAAAAACTCAAACAAGCGCTCGCGCAGGCGGTACCCGCGATCGAAGCGGTGCATGCCGAGTACTGGCATTTCGCCGCCTTGCGCCGCCCTTTGAGCGCAGAAGAGCGCGATACCCTGGAACGCATCCTGAGCTATGGCCCGCAAGCGGCGCAGGGCGATACGCGTGGCCATCTGCTGCTGGTGACGCCGCGCATCGGCACGATCTCGCCTTGGTCCACCAAGGCTACCAATATCGCGGCGCAGTGCGGTTTAGACGCGGTGGCGCGCATCGAGCGCGGCGTGGCCTGGTATTTACGCAAAGCCGGTTGGACGCCGCTGACCCGTGACGAGCACCGCGCGCTGCTGCCGCTGATCCATGACCGCATGACCGAGACGGTGCTCACCGATATGGAGGGCGTGAGCAAGTTGTTCGATCACCATGCGCCGGAACCGGTGACGCGTGTGGATATTCTCATCGGCGGGCGCGAGGCTTTGGTGTCCGCCAATCGCGATTTGGGGCTGGCGCTGTCGCCGGATGAAATCGATTATTTGCTGGAAAATTTTATCCGCCTCAAACGCAATCCGACGGATGTCGAGTTGATGATGTTCGCGCAGGCCAACTCCGAGCACTGCCGGCATAAAATTTTCAACGCCGATTGGGTGATTGATGGCGCGCCGCAAACCCTATCGCTGTTCGGCATGATCCGCAACACGCACGAGCAACATCCCGCCGGGACTTTAGTGGCGTATTCGGACAACTCTTCAGTGATCGAAGGCGCAAGCATCGAACGCTTTTATCCGCAGCCGGGGAGCGCGGTGTATGGCTATACGCAAGAGCCGACGCACATCTTGATGAAGGTGGAGACGCATAACCACCCCACCGCGATTTCGCCCTTTCCGGGTGCCGCCACCGGCTCCGGCGGCGAGATTCGCGACGAGGGCGCGACCGGCATCGGCTCCAAGCCGAAGGCAGGTTTATGCGGTTTTTCGGTGTCTAATCTCGCCATTCCCGGCTATGAGCAGCCGTGGGAGAGTGATCCTATCGGCAAGCCCTCGCGCATCGCCTCCGCGCTCGCCATCATGCTCGAAGGCCCGATCGGCGCGGCGTCGTTCAACAACGAATTCGGCCGGCCCAATCTCGCCGGCTATTTCCGCACTTATGAGCAAGCGGTCGCAGGCGAGGTGCGCGGCTATCACAAGCCCATCATGCTCGCCGGCGGACTCGGCAGTATCGCCGAGCGCGACGTGCAGAAGCATGACGTCACCGAAGGCGCCTTGTTGATTCAGATCGGCGGGCCGGGCATGTTGATCGGTCTGGGCGGCGGTGCGGCGTCCAGCATGGATACCGGTTCCAATGCCGAGAATCTGGATTTCGATTCGGTGCAACGCGGCAATCCGGAAATGCAGCGGCGCGCGCAAGAAGTCATCGACCGCTGCTGGCAAATGGGCGCCGAGAATCCGATTCTGTCAGTGCACGACGTGGGTGCGGGCGGTTTATCCAATGCGCTGCCAGAACTGGTGCACGCTTGCGGGCGTGGCGGGCGTTTCAAATTGCGTGACGTGCCGAGCGAAGAACCCGGCATGTCGCCGATGCAAATTTGGTGCAACGAGGCGCAAGAGCGCTATGTGCTGGCGATCAAACCCGATGCGCTGGCGCTATTTCAAGCGCTGTGCGAACGCGAGCGCTGCCCGTTTGCGGTGATCGGCGTAGCTACGCGCGAGCATCATCTGCTGGTGGAAGACAGTCATTTTCACAATAGCCCGGTGGATGTGGATTTGTCGGTGATTCTCGGCAAGCCGCCGAAGATGACGCGCGATGTGAGCCATTTGCAACGCGCCTTGCCCGCCATCGATTTATCGGCAATGGAGCTGAAAGACGCCGCAGCGCGCGTGTTGCGGCTGCCGGCGGTCGCGAACAAGACCTTCCTGATTTCCATCGGCGATCGCAGTGTGGGCGGTATGACGGCGCGCGATCAAATGGTTGGGCCGTGGCAAGTGCCGGTGGCCGATTGCGCGGTGACGCTGATGGGCTACCACACTTATCTGGGCGAGGCGTTTGCCATGGGCGAGCGTACGCCGTTGGCGCTGATCGATGCCCCGGCTTCCGGGCGCATGGCGGTGGGCGAGGCAATTACCAATTTGGCGGCGGCGCCGATTGCGCGCATTGAAGACATTAAACTCTCCGCCAACTGGATGGCTCCAGCCGGGCATCCGGGCGAAGATGCGGCGTTGTTCGATACCGTCAAAGCCGTGGGCATGGAACTGTGCCCGCAACTCGGCATCAGCATTCCGGTAGGCAAAGATTCAATGTCGATGAAGACGATGTGGGACGAGGGCGGCGGCAAAAAAGAAGTGACCGCGCCGGTCTCGCTCATCGTCACCGGTTTCGCACCGGTTTACGACGCGCGCAAAACGCTCACACCGCAATTGCGCACCGATTGCGGCGACACGGATTTGATTCTGGTGGATCTGGGCGCGGGGCGTTGCCGCTTGGGCGGCTCGGCCTTGGCTCAGGTGCACAAACAGATCGGCAACGACTGCCCCGATGTCGTCGATGCGGCCAAACTGAAAGCATTTTTCGACACCGTGCAGAAACTCAACCACGATCAGCGTCTGCTCGCGTATCACGACCGTTCCGATGGCGGGGTGTTCGTCACGCTGTGTGAAATGGCTTTTGCCGGACATACCGGGATCACGATCGATGCCGATGAATTGTGCTTCGAGCAAATGCGTAATGGCGTAGAGCGGCACGGCGAAGAGGAGTCGCAACTCTCGCCTGGCGAATATTCGGAACGAATTTTCTGCGTACTCTTCAATGAGGAACTGGGTGCGGTACTGCAAGTGCGGCGCGCGGATACCAAGACAGTACTGGAT
>JANYAU010000051.1 GCA_025361165.1 Betaproteobacteria bacterium
CCCTCCGGCTCGATGATCCCGACGCTCAAGGTCGGCGATTTTATTTTGGTGAATAAATACACCTGGGGTCTGCGCCTGCCGGTGATCAACATCAAAGTGAAAGAGATGAATCAACCACAGCGCGGTGATGTGATGGTATTCCGTTATCCAGTCGACCCCTCGCTCGATTACATCAAGCGCGTGGTGGGATTGCCTGGAGATAAAATCGAATACACGCAAGACAAACGGCTGCTCATCAACGGCAAGAAAGTCCCCTGGAAATACGAACACGACTTCGATTACACCAAAGCAGGTCTCAATTCAGTCAGCGCCAAGTTGTACCGGGAACAATTGGGCGAGCACAGTCATCCGATTTTAGTTCAGCCGGATGATCCCCCCGTACACGCCGAGCAGGTGCGCCCGTTCCAGTATCGCGCCAATTGCGATTACAATGATCGTGGGTTCGTCTGCATCGTGCCGCCCGGACATTACTTCATGATGGGCGACAATCGCGACGACAGCACGGATAGCCGCTATTGGGGCTTCGTACCGGACGAAAATATCGTCGGAAAAGCGTTTTTTGTTTGGATGAACTTCAGCGATTTCGGGCGTATTGGTAAATCTATCGATTAGGAGAGGCGTTTCATGAAAAATCAGCGTGGCATGTCATTTATCGGGCTTCTGATTCTGATTGTTCTCGGGGTTTCCATCACACTGCTGGTGGTCAAACTTTCACCCGCTTATATCGAATTTTTCTCGGTGAAAAAAGTGCTGGCGACGATGGCGCAAGACCCGGCATTCCAGAACATGAGTCCGAAGGAGATGCGCGAGTCGTTCGACCGGCGTGCGAATATCGATTACATCACTACAGTGACCGGCAAGGACCTGGATCTTTCCAAAGATAATGGCCAAAACGTCGCCTCGGTGGAATATGCGCAAAAAATCCCACTGCTCTTGAATATCAGTGCTTGTCTCGATTTCTCGGCTAGCACAGCCAAATCGAGCAAACCCGCAAAGGACGAATGAGTCCCGATTTACGGCGTTTGAGCAAGCTGCTCGGTTATACCTTTCAGGAACCGGCGCTGTTGCGCCAGGCGCTGACCCACCGCAGCTATGGCACACCGCATAACGAGCGCCTGGAGTTTCTCGGCGATAGCGTGTTGTCCCTGTCCGTTTCCACCAAGTTATTTCACGATTTTCCCAAGCTCACGGAAGGTGATCTTTCCCGCGTGCGTGCGCATTTGGTAAAAGAACCGACACTGGCCGAGATTGCCCAAGAGATGGCGCTCGGCGATTATTTGTTTCTCGGCGAAGGGGAATTAAAAAGCGGTGGTTTTCGCCGCCCGTCGATCCTTGCCGATGCCTTAGAAGCGATTATGGGTGCGATTTATCTCGATAGCAGTTTTGTTGAAACCTGTCAGGTGATCAATGCCTTGTATGCACCTATCATTGCCAAGCTCGACCCGAAAAAACTTTCTAAAGACCCGAAGACCCAGCTTCAGGAATATTTACAAAGCCTCAAACTGCCGCTGCCGCAATATATTATTGTCGCCACCGAAGGCGAAGCGCACGAGCAGCATTTCAAATTAGAGTGCGTAATCCCCGAATTAGACATCCGGGCACGCGGCGAAGGCGCGAGCCGGCGCAAAGCCGAACAAGAAGCGGCCAAGCTGGCTTATGCATTAGCCAGCGCCCAGGAAAAACCATGAGCACAGATTTTCGCACCGGTTTCATCGCCATCGTCGGCCGACCCAACGTCGGCAAATCGACCTTGCTCAATGCGCTGGTGGGGCAGAAGGTCAGTATCACCTCGAAAAAACCGCAGACTACCCGGCACCGCATCACCGGCATTCATACCGAGGCGGCGGCGCAATTTATTTTCGTCGATACCCCTGGGTTTCAGATGGAGCATAAAAACGCGCTTAATCGGGCCATGAACAAGAGCGTGACCGACACCCTGAGCAGTGTCGATGTCGTGTTGTTTGTGATCGAGGCCACGCGTTTCGATGAACGCGATGTGCGGGTGATGAAATTATTGCCCAACTCGCGCCCAGTCATTTTGGTGATCAACAAAATCGACCTGCTGGAGATAAAAGCCGAACTGCTGCCCTTCATCGAACGCATGGCGAAGGAGTTCCCCTTCGCCGAAATCGTACCCATCGCGGCCGAGGCCGGCCAAATCGAGGCTTTGCCTAAGGCCATCCAGCCATACTTGCCAGTAGGGCCGGCGATGTATGATGCCGACGATTTCACCGATCGCAACGAGCGCTTCTTGGCGGCGGAAATCATTCGCGAAAAAATCTTCCGCCTGCTGGGTGAGGAAGTGCCGTATGCGGCCAGCGTGATGATCGAGCAATTCACTCAAGAAGGAAATTTGCGCCGCATCCACGCCAGCGTGATCGTGGATAAGCCGGGGCAGAAAGCCATCCTGATCGGCAAGGGCGGCGAGAAAATGAAAGCCATCTCCACCCAAGCGCGCAAGGATATGGAGACGCTATTCGGCAGCAAAGTTTATTTAGAAGTCTGGGTCAAGATCAAATCCGGCTGGGCGGACGACGAGCGCGCACTAAAATCGCTAGGCTATGGCGACGCTTGAGAAACCCCAGGACAACCAGCCCGCGTTTGTCCTGCATACCTACGCCTACCGCGAAACCAGCCTCATCGTCGAAACGCTGACCCAACATTTCGGGCGCATAGCACTCATCGCCAAAGGCGCGCGCCGCCCGCGTTCCGCGGTGCGCGGGCTGTTGATGGCGTTCCAACCGCTGACGCTGTCCTGGTTCGGCAAGCGCGAGCTGCGCACTTTGAAAAACGCCGAGTGGCAGGGCGGGCAGCTCCCGCTTGCGGGGCCGGCACTGATGTGCGGCTTCTATCTCAATGAGTTGATCTTAAAACTGTTGCCGCGCGACGATCCGCATCCGCAATTGTTTCTACAATACCAGCAGACCCTGAAGGAATTGGCAGAAGGCGCACCGCAAGCGGTGGCTTTACGCCGCTTCGAGAAACGCCTGATGCAAGAGCTAGGCTATGCTTTGCTGCTGGAACAAGAAGCCGTGAATGCGCGCGCGATCGATCCCGATACGACCTATTTTTACGACGTGGAGCGCGGCCCGACACGCCAGGCCAGCGCGCAAAACAGTGTACAATTACGCGGGAAAACGCTGCTGGATCTGGCGCACGACGATTATTCCGATCCCGCTACGCTCACCCAAGCCAAGCAATTGATGCGCTCCCTCATCAGCCACCAATTGGGCAGCGAAAATTTGCAAACGCGGCAACTGCTCAAGGATTTGCAAGAACTGTGATTTCTCTCGGCGTCAATATCGATCACGTAGCCACGCTGCGCCAAGCGCGCGGCACGCGTTACCCCAGTCCGGTACAAGCGGCGCTGATGGCGGAATCCGCCGGTGCGGACGCGATTACCTTGCATCTTCGCGAAGATAGGCGCCACATCCAAGATACCGACGTCGAAATTCTGCGTCAGACCTTGCAAACGCGCATGAATTTAGAAATGGCGATGACCGAGGAAATGCTTGCCATTGCCACTCGGCTCAAACCCCAAGACGCCTGCCTGGTGCCGGAGCGGCGCGAGGAACTCACCACCGAAGGCGGGCTCGATGTCACCGGCCAGTTTGAACGCGTGAAACATGCTTGCACGGTGTTGGGCCAAGCCGGGATTCGCGTCTCGCTATTCATCGCACCGGATCGCGAGCAGATGCGGGCATCGAGTGAGGCCGGCGCGCCGGTGGTGGAAATCCACACCGGCCACTATGCCAACCAGGAACCGGGTGCGGCGCAAGAGGCCGAATTCGCGCGCATCCAAGACGCCGCGACCTATGGCCATGGACTGGGCTTGCAGATCAACGCCGGCCACGGTCTTCATTACCACAACGTGCAGCGCATCGCTGCCATCCCGGAAGTGCGCGAACTCAATATCGGCCATGCCATCGTCGCGCATGCGCTATTCGTCGGCTGGGAAACGGCGGTGCGCGAGATGAAGCAACTCATGCTCGCGGCGCGCTTATGATTTACGGCATCGGCACCGATATCGTCGAAGTCAGCCGCGTGTCGGCCATTCTCTCGCGCCATGGCCCGCGCTTCGCGCGTCATGTGCTGACTGCGGACGAATTACCCGAGTATGCCGCCGCGTCTTTTCCGGAGCGTTTTTTAGCCAAGCGCTTCGCCGCCAAAGAAGCCTTCGCCAAAGCGATCGGCACCGGCTTACGCGGCACAGTCAGTCTCACCAATATCCGCATCACACATGATCATTTAGGCAAACCCGGACTCGGTTTCGAGCCGGCGTTACAGGCCTTGGTGAGCCAGCGCGGCATCGCGCGCTGTCATCTCTCGATCAGCGATGAAAAAGAATTGGTCACGGCGTTCGTCGTATTGGAGCAAAACACATGACTTTAGGGCCGGTGATGCTCGACCTATGTGGCACCGAACTCAGCGCGGAAGAGCGCGAGATGCTGTGCCACCCGCTGGTAGGCGGCGTGATTCTGTTTGCGCGCAATTTCGAATCGCCGCAGCAACTGATCGCGCTCACCCAAGCGATTCACGCCGTGCGCCAACCGCCGCTGTTGATCGCGGTGGATCACGAAGGCGGGCGCGTGCAGCGCTTCCGCGAAGGCTTCACACGCATCCCGCCAATGCGCAGATTAGGCGAGCTTTGGGATCAACACCCGCAATCCGCACGGCGCTTGGCGCATCAAACCGGCTATGTGCTGGCGGCCGAGTTGCGCGCTTGCTTTGTTGATTTCAGCTTTACCCCGGTGCTCGATGTGGACTATGGCGAGAGCCGCGTCATCGGCGATCGCGCTTTCCACCGCGAACCGCAAGCGATAGCGGAGCTCGCGCATCATCTGATGCTGGGGTTAAAAGAGGCGGGCATGGCGGCTGTCGGCAAGCATTTTCCCGGCCACGGCTTTGTCGCCGCCGATTCGCACTTAGCCATTCCGGTGGACGAACGGGATTTCGCCGATCTGCAACTGTTCGATATCGAACCGTTCCGGCAGTTGACCCATTTCGGGCTCGCTGCAATCATGCCCGCACATGTGATCTACCCCAAAGTTGATGACCAACCGGCCGGCTTCTCGGCGAAATGGCTGAAGGGCATCTTGCGCGGCGAACTCGGTTTCGATGGCGTGATTTTCAGCGACGATCTGAGCATGGAAGCCGCGAAAGCCGGGGGCGATGTAGTTACGCGCGCGCAAGCTGCGCTGGAAGCCGGATGCGACATGGTGCTAATGTGCAACGACACAATGAGTGCGCAAGCACTGCTCGCGGGCTTGGAATACACCATTCCCGCAGTCAGCCTAGCGCGGCTCACGCGCATGCACGGTAAACCGCATCCGCCGTCACTGGTGCAGTTGCATGAAAATGCGCATTACGTGGAAGCGGTGCACGCCATCGGCAGTATCGGACAGGGCAGTGGCGATTTGCCGCTGGCAGGCGCTATTGACCCGTGCGCGCAGCGTTAGCAATATGTCGCAGCCTCAACGCGCGGTTTTTACCACCGAGTGCACCGAATGCCCACGTTTAAGTAATTTTCTCGTACAAGTTCGCATTGACCATCCCGGCTATTTCGCCAAGCCCGTTCCGCCATTTGGGGACGACACCCCACGTTTATTGATTGTTGGGCTAGCGCCAGGCATGCATGGCGCCAACCGCACCGGCCGCCCGTTTACCGGCGACCATGCGGGCGTTTTGCTCTATGACACCCTGCATCGCTATGGTTTCAGCAACCAGCCGGTGTCGGAACATACCGCAGACGGACTGGCGCTGATCGGCTGCCGCATCACCAATGCCGTAAAATGCCTACCCCCGGAAAACAAGCCTGAAACTTCAGAAATTAAGATATGTAACAAGTATTTATCTGATGAACTTGAGTTTTTAGATGAATATACTTCTGTGCTCGTTTTGGGCTTAATCGCACACAAGGCGGTACTGATGGCATTGGGTTTAAAACTATCGGAATTCCCCTTTGGCCATGCCGCCGAACATCGTCTCCCCAATGGCCTGACCTTGTTCGATAGCTATCATTGCAGCCGCTATAATACCCAGACCCGCCGCCTTACCACCGACATGTTCCACGCGGTGTTCGCGCGCATACGCAACCATCTTCAAGGACGCGAATCATGCCCTACGTCAATATCCGCATCGCCGGCACGCTGAGCCGGGAACAGAAGCAAAAAATTGCAGCGGAAATTACCGATACTCTGGAACGCATCGCGCATAAGCCCAAGTCGTACACCTACATCGCCTTCGATGAACTGCCGGACGAGAATTGGGCGATCGCGGGTAAACTGCTTGATGACGATAAATAGTATCGTTTAATATCATATTATTACGGTTAATAATTAAACTTAAACATTAAATGTTTGACCCCGCCGAGTTACTTGCCGGCTTGCCCCATTTGCCGGGGGTGTACCGCATGTTGAATGGCGTCCGTGAGGTGCTCTACGTCGGCAAGGCGCGCGATCTCAAAAAGCGCGTTTCCTCTTATTTCCAGAAGACCCAACTTTCTCCGCGCATTGTCTTGATGCTTACCCAAGTGGAGGCGATCGAGACCACCGTCACCCGTTCCGAAGCCGAAGCGCTGCTGCTCGAAAACAATCTCATCAAGGGCCTCACGCCCAAGTACAACATTTTGTTCCGGGACGATAAGTCCTATCCCTATATCGTTTTGACCGGGCATGCGAGTCCGCGGCTCGCCTTCCATCGTGGCGCGCAACAGGCAAAAAACCAGTATTTCGGACCATTTCCCAATTCCATGGCGGTGCGCGACAGCATTCATTTACTGCAGAAGATTTTCCGTTTGCGTACTTGCGAAGACAGCGTATTCAACCATCGCTCGCGCCCGTGCTTGCTGCATCAGATCAAACGCTGCAGCGCACCCTGCGTGGGACTCATCCCGCCCGAGCAATATCACGACGATGTGCGCCAAGCGGCGGAATTCCTCGCCGGCCACGAACAAGCCTTGCTGGAAGGCTTAGAGCGAAAAATGATCGCAGCAGCAGCGGCGCAGCAATACGAAGCCGCGGCCCTGTACCGCGATCAAATCCAGGCGCTGCGCAAAGTACAAGAAAAGCAATTTGTGGAAAGCGGCAGCGAAACCGAAGCCGATGTGGTGGCGCTGGCCGCCAAAAATGGGCTGACTTGCGTCAATCTCACCATGATTCGCGGCGGCCGGCATTTGGGCGACCGCAGCTTGTTTCCCGAGAACGCCGAAGGGCATACGCCGGATGTAATCTTGGAAGCGTTTCTCACCCAGCATTACGCCGATAAACCGATTCCGCCGCTGGTGCTGCTCAATGTCGAGCTGGATGCCGAGGCGCTGGCCAGCATCCTCACCGAACAAGCGCGCCATCCGGTGCGGATTGTCACGCGCGCCATCGGCGAGCGCCGGGTGTGGGTGAATATGGCAGAGAAAAACGCGCTGCTCGCTATCGAACAGCGCTTGTCGCAACACGCGACGCAAGAAACGCGCTTAGCGGCTTTGATCGAAGCCTTGGGTTTGCCAGAAGGAATAGGGCGCATCGAGTGCTTCGACATTTCGCACACGATGGGCGAGGCCACCGTCGCCTCCTGCGTGGTGTACGACCAATCCACCATGCGCAACAGCGAATATCGGCGCTTCAATATTAGCGGCATCCAGCCCGGCGACGACTATGCCGCAATGCGGGTCGCACTCACCCGGCGCTATCAGAAAATCGCCGCAGGGGAGGGCAAGCGACCGGATTTGATTTTGATCGACGGCGGCAAAGGGCAGGTAGGCATCGCGCATGAGGTACTATCCGAATTGGGATTGAACGAGATCGAACTCGTAGGTGTGGCGAAAGGGCCGGAACGTAAAGCCGGAATGGAAGAATTGATTTTTGCCGACGCCCGATTACCGATACAATTGACGCCAGACCATCCTGGCTTGCATCTCATCCAACAGATACGCGACGAAGCGCATCGCTTCGCTATCACCGGGCATCGCGCACGGCGCGGCAAGACCCGCATGCAGTCGGTGCTGGATGAGATCGAAGGCATCGGGCCGAAACGGCGGCAAATGCTGCTCACACGCTTCGGCGGAGTCAAAGGTGTCAGCAACGCCAGCATTGATGAGTTGGCCAAAGTAGAAGGGATAAGCCAGGCGTTAGCGGAAAAAATCCACGCCTTGCTCCATTAAGTAAGCCATGCCATTTAATTTACCCAACGCGCTCACTTGGATGCGGATCTTGCTGATCCCCGTATTCGTGTTGTTCTATTACCTACCGGATACTTGGCTCGAGCATCGATCGGTCAACATCGCCGCCGCTGCGATTTTTTTACTCGCCGCGATCACGGACTGGCTCGATGGCTATCTCGCCCGCAAGCTCAACCAAACGTCGGCGTTCGGCGCATTTCTCGACCCCGTGGCAGATAAATTGATGGTGGCAGCCGCCTTGATTTTGTTGCTGCAACTAGGCCGGGTAGATGCCATTGTGGCGCTCGTTATTATTGGACGCGAAATCGCGATTTCTGCCTTGCGTGAATGGATGGCCAGTGGGGGTCAAGGCAAAAGCGTCGCCGTGTCCGTGATTGGGAAATTTAAAACTGCCTCGCAGATGGTGGCCATTCTGCTGCTTTTGTACCACGAGCCACTGGGTGTGCTCGATATCAGCGCCATTGGTACTTGGCTAATCTATATCGCCGCAGTATTGACAGTCGCTTCCATGATTTACTATATCGCGCAGGCTTATTCTTCGGCCCGCAAACCCGTGGATTGATTGACATTGGCGCTGAAATAGATAAAATGTCGCCTCTTGAATACGCGGGAATAGCTCAGCTGGTAGAGCGCAACCTTGCCAAGGTTGAGGTCGGGAGTTCGAGCCTCCTTTCCCGCTCCAGATTGCAGGGAAAGCGAAGCTAAACACTTCGTTTTCCCTTTTTAGTTTCTCACGCGGATTTACGCGTTCTTCCAAGGTGTTTGTTCTATACCAAGGCGGGGTGGCAGAGTGGTTATGCAGCGGCCTGCAAAGCCGTGTACGCCGGTTCGATTCCGACCCCCGCCTCCAATTTTTGACCCATTTTCCTGCCCGGATGGTGGAATAGGTAGACACAAGGGACTTAAAATCCCTCGCTGAGAAATCGGCGTGCCGGTTCGACTCCGGCTCCGGGCACCAACTTTTGGCTCCCAACCCATCCAGAACACCCTGAGCGATCCAGCGACAGGCCCGTGATCTTCATGACTTCCGGCTACTGAAAGAAACGAAGCTCAACATGGAAGCTGTCCCCCAAGACCGTAAACAATCATGGCTCAAAAAGCTCGGCCCGGGACTCATCACCGGCGCGGCTGACGACGATCCAAGCGGGATTGCGACCTACTCGCAAGCTGGCGCGCAGTTCGGTTTCAACATGCTGTGGACGGTTTTGTTCACTTACCCCTTAATGGTCGGTATTCAATTAGTCAGTGCCCGAATCGGGAGGGTGAGCGGCCATGGTCTCGCCACCAACATTCGTCGACACTACCCGGCGTGGCTCTTGTATAGCGTAGTCGGCCTTTTACTGACCGCCAATACGATCAATATCGCGGCCGATATCTCCGCCATGGGCGAAGCATTGAAATTGATTATTGGCGGTCCCGCACAAATGTACGCAGTGGCGTTCGGCGTTGTATCATTGCTGCTCCAGGTATTCATTCCTTACCGGCGCTATGTTCGCCTCCTCAAATGGCTCACGCTCGCTTTGCTGGCATACGTCGCCACGGCATTTGTCGTGCACATTCCCTGGTCGCAGGTATTGGTAAAAGCGCTGGCGCCGCAGTTGTCCTGGAAATCAGAATACATCACGACAGTCGTGGCAGTATTCGGCACGACGATCAGCCCCTACTTGTTCTTCTGGCAAGCGTCGCAGGAAGTTGAGGACCAACTGGCCGATCCTCAAGCTCAACCCTTGATCAAGGCGCCGCAGCAGGCCCAAGCCAACTTGAGACGCATCAAGATGGACACGTTTATCGGCATGGGATTTTCAAATTTGGTGGCCTTCTTCATTATTTTGACGACGGCGGTAACGCTCAACCTACATGGAATAAGTGATATTCAAACATCGGCGCAAGCGGCAATGGCACTGCGTCCGATTGCCGGCGAGTTTGCGTTTATATTGTTTAGCACGGGGATCATAGGCACCGGATTGCTGGCGATTCCGGTCTTAGCCGGGTCCTCCGCCTATGCCATGGCGGAGGCATTTAAATGGAAAGGCAGTCTTGAACGCACGCCTATGCAGGCCAAACAATTCTACGGCATCATCGCCATCTCGACCTTGATCGGCATTGCACTCGGCTTTATGGCGATTGATCCGATCAAAGCTTTGTACTGGAGTGCGGTCATCAACGGCGTCATTTCCGTCCCTATCATGGGGGTGATGATGTTGATGGCAGTCCGGCCAGAAATTATGGGGCAGTTCGTCATTACAAGGAGACTGAAGGTGTTGGGCTGGTTAGCGACACTGATGATGGCGGCAGCGGTTTCCGCCATGCTGTTGACCCTATGAAGATCAAGAAAATGGCCGGTCTAACCGAACTCGAATAGGCCGGCCCTTGGCCAAGGCTATATTGACAGAAATCGATGCGCCGGAAGACTGCCATATAACCGCCTGAGCCAAATTGACGAACACTACTGCCCCTTTTTGAAAATTATGTGCGACAACGCACAGACCTCACCCTAAATTAGGCGCAATTTAACTTGCTTCAATTCAGTTGTTTGAGTGGGACGCGATAAGGGCTGGCGGATAATCTGCCCCACCTGGCCAATCCAATTACTCAATACTTCTCGTTGCAGCCACAATCCGGCAAGCAATTTCTTCTTCTACTTAAAAGGAAATTATTATGAAAGTTCACACACAAATTATGCTTGGTCTGCTCTCATCGGTGTTCGCAGTCGGTGTTGCAACCGCCGTTGATTCTGACAGCAAGATGAAAGGGTATAAACATGAAACGAACTGTGAGGGCATGAGTATGATGCACGGCGATATGAAGATGGATCATGTCGCCCAAGCGCAGAAACACTTGAGCGAACTCAAAGATAAACTCCATCTCACGAAAGATCAGGAACCGGCTTGGAAAACCTTTTCCGAGCAAGTCCTGGCTCAAGCTAAGGACATGGGATCGATGCCGGACGGTATGAAAAAAGATATACAGACCATGCCGCAGACTGCGCCTGAGCGTATGGCAATGATGGCGAGCGTGATGAAGGATCGCGCGCAGCACATGGCGTTGATGGCGGACACGGTTAAAACCTTTTATAACACCCTTACGCCTGAACAAAAAATGGCGTTCGACAAGATGCATAATAGCGAAATGGGCCATATGAAGCCGTAATCATCTTGATTCTCTCGGCCTGGCACCCCTGTGGTGGGTTACGCAGGCCGAACCCATCAACTTGTAAGCATCCATATACTGCGCAAGCGACTTGCTGTTCTGTGCAAATCGCGGACCGCACGTAGTCGTATGTGCTCGAGCGCACAGAAACCGGATTGTTCCAGTTGTAATCTGGAAGATATCCCAACTCGGCTTTTCGGCTACGGTACAAAAACATGAAACAACTGTACGACAATCCGCTTGGCTTGTTTTTCGACCCGGTCGCGCAACTCGTTTTTTCGCAATCGCCGCAAGGGGTGTTTGGGCCGCAGGTCGCTTACCCATTCCAGTTTCGGGCCAACAATGAGCGCTGACCTGATCCGCCTATATCCTAATCCCGGTGCCGCCGTGCCGCTACACGGGCTTTACCTACACAGCGACTTGCGTGAATTCGCGGTTGCCGGGCCCTTGGTCTACACCAATTTCATTACCAGCATCGATGGCCGTATCGCCTTGACCAAAGCCGATGGCCGTCATCAGGTTCCCAGGGCGATTGCCAATTCGCGCGACTGGCGTTTATTTCAGGAGCTCGCAGCACTTGCGGACGTACTCATCACCAGCGGGCACCACATACGGGATATCGCCCAAGGTAAGTCGCAAGCTGGATTACCGGTGAGCCTGGAACCGGCCTACCAGGATCTCTTAGCGTTCCGCCGCGAACGTGGATTAAGCCCACAGCCCGCAATTGCGATTGTCAGTGCCAGTCTGGACATATCCCTGCCGTCCTTACCCTCGCCAACTCAGCGCGACGTCCTAATCCTTACCGGCGCGCGATCCGATGCACAACGCCAGCGCGCTTTGTCAAAGGCAGGCTACCGACTCGTTACCGTGGGTGACGGCGAGCGCGTAGACGGTGCTCAACTGGTTGCGGCTTTGGCCGAGCTAAATTACCAAGTGATGTACTCGATCGGTGGCCCGCAGCTTTGTCATACCCTGCTGGCCAGCGGCCAACTGCACCGGCTCTATGTGACCAGCGCCCACCGGCTGCTCGGCGGCACCGCCTTTGATACGCTGGTATGGGGACCCGCATTCGCGACGCCGCCCAATCTCGAATTGCGTAGTCTTTATTTAGATCCTACGGGCTTGGACGGTGCAAGCCAGAGCTTTGCGCAGTATGCAGTGCATAGCTGAATACGAATTTGAGTGGCGAAGGTTGTTTAGCTCGATGGGAGCGGGACATAAAAACTGATATGTTTCCCACCGGATATATTCAGACCGGGCAGCTTACCTGCCACGACGTATCGGGACAGGAAATTTCCTGCCCGGACAGTGGGCAGGATGCCGCGTTCGGCACGGGCATTCCCTGGCCTAGTCCGCGATTCCTTCCTGACGAGAACACAGTGCTAGATCGATTGACGGGTCTAACCTGGACACGGGACGCGAACGCCGCCGAGTTCCCTATGACCTGGCAAGAGGCCTTGGAATGGGTCCGTCACATGAACGTGGAGCAGGCCTTCGGTTTTTCAGATTGGCGCCTGCCGAACCGTCGCGAACTACGCAGCCTAGTCAGTCACCAAACCCGTCGCCCGGCGCTCCCGATAGATCATCCGTTTGTGAATGTATTTCTGAGCTGGTACTGGACTTCCACCACCGCAGCAATTGCGCCTGACCACGCCTGGTATGTCAGCATGGACGGCGCGCGCATGTTTTACGGCGGCAAGGATCAGTCCTTCATGGTCTGGCCGGTGCGGGGAAGGGGAGCCACGCTGCAAGTCACCGGGCAAAAGCAGTGTTACGACGCAAACGGCACCGTGATCCCCTGCATAGGAACAGGGCAGGATGCAGAGTCCCAGACAGGAATGCCGTGGCCAGATTCACGCTTTCTGATCGATGCTAACAGTATTGTTGACCAACTCACCGGCTTGCGTTGGCTGCGTCATGCAGACCTGACCGCGGGTGCAGTATCCTGGCCAGACGCATTGGCGGCAGTTGACGCATTGCGGCGTGCTGCGCCTGAGAAGATTAAGTGGCGTCTCCCCAATATCAACGAACTTGAATCACTGATCGATTGCGCTAGCCACAGTCCCGCCCTGCCATTGGGATATGCGTTTACTAACCTTAATGAAGCTTATTGGTCTTCTACCACGAGCCTGTTCGAGCCAGATTGGGCGTGGGCGCTTTACCTGAACAAAGGTGCAATCGGAGTAGGGCAGAAGAGCGGATGTCACTACCGGGTGTGGGCCGTGGCAGACGCGGTCACGTCTTAATGTGGGCTATCGCACAGAGACTAGCCCGGTCTTAGCGTAGGCTGAACCTATTCCGCACACGCTGGCAAGCGAGGCGGTTCAGATCAATCTTCGCTATCTTTGTATTATTCAACTTTGTAGGAGAAACAATTGTGAATACAAATATGTCACGCGTAAAAAAAAGCTTTTCTAACCCTTCCAAAGAACACTTGATTCGTGATTTCAAGGTGGTCATTGACGATGCCGAGGCCCTGCTCAAAGCCACCGCCAATCAAGGCGGTGAAATGATGGGAGCAGTCCGCACCAAAGCCGAAGAATCACTGACTCTCGCCAAAGTAAAAATGACTGAAGCTGAGAATGCGCTGATGGAAAAAGGCCGTGGCGCAGTAACTGTTTCCGATGACTATGTGCGTAAAAATCCATGGATAGCGATGGGCGCTGCCGCCGGCGTGGGTTTGATAGTAGGGCTATTGATCGGTCGGCGGTAAACAACTATACTAGGGGAACATGGCCCCGCTGGCAGAAGGCTACTCAAGACTCTTACAGGGACGCTGAGTGCGAACCATGCAAGCGAGCGGGGCCAATTCCACCCGACGTTTATTCGGCGCCTAAAAAATGTCCTCTGATGACTCAACAGTGCCGAAAGAGACCATCGCAGAGAAGTCCTTAGCCCGCGTCTTGGAGCAAAGTGAGCGGATAAAAGACGTGGTCGAAGAATGCGCGGAAGTTCTCGCCTCGGTCAATTCGGTATTGAAAGAAGAACTAAGTAA